>JAMORJ010000057.1 GCA_027063595.1 Nautiliaceae bacterium
AGATGAAAATTTTGAAGAAATTTTTAAAAGTTACAATGGAGATGTAATTGTTTTTGGAGGAAATAAGGATACAGCGGTTCCTTTTATTGCTGTAAAAAAACAAGGAGAATTGTTAAAAAGTAAACCTATTATTTTAAATGGAGATCATTACTTTTTCTTTAAAAATTCTCAAAATATCCAAATTATAAGAGAAAAAATAATAGAGCGTTTAAAATAAAAAAGAGGAAAAAGAAGATTATCCTAAGAATGGGTTAGCGTAAAGTGCGATAAGTGCAAGTACAAGTGCATAAATAACTTGTGCTTCGATCATCGCAAGTGCGATGAACATAGTACCCATTAGTTTACCACCCATTCCAGGATTTCTTGCAGTACCAGCAATTGTAGCTGCTGAAGCGTGTCCCATACCAATAGCACCACCAAGTGCCGCAAGTCCAAGTCCAACAACCGCAGCTACTACACTGTATGCTTTAATCATAGTTTCACCATCAGCTGCAAATGCAAATCCCGCAAAAATTGCCATAAGTGCGATAATTTTTTTCATGTCATCTCCTTATAGTTTATTACGCTACGCCCGTTCGGCTTGCGTGTCCCTACTTAACACGTAGCGCAGTGAAATTATAACAAAGTTAATGAAAAATTAAAAGTGTTTTAAAAAGTTTTTTATTCTAATTACGGCTTCTTGTAAAATTTTTATATCTTGAGTGTAAGCTATTCTAATATGAGTTGGATAATTACCAAAGTCTATTCCTGGAGTTACTGCTACTTTTGCTTTTTCAAGAAGTTTAGTTGAAAATTCCAATGAGTTATTTGAATATTTACTAATATCGCACCATAAATAAAAAGCCCCATCTGGGGAAGAAATATTAAAAACATTTTTTAATTCGTTAAATAAAAAGTCTCTTCTTTTTTTAAATTCGTTTTTTACTTTTTCTAAATATTCGTAATCAAAAGCTTCAATAGCCGCGTGTTGAGAAATCGTAGGAGCTGATATTAAAATATTTTGAGCTACTATTTCGGCTTTTCTAATTAAATGAGAAGGTAAAATTATCCATCCAAGTCTAAAGCCTGGCATGCAAAAAAATTTGCTAAATCCATTTATAACGATTGCGTCTTTATTGAATTTTAAAGCCGTGGTATAATCTTTTTCGTATACCAATCCATGATACAATTCATCACTTATTAAAAGACGATTATTTTTTTTACAAAATGTGGAAATTTTTTTTAATTCTTTTTTATCAAGTACTTTGCCAGTTGGATTATTAGGAGATGAAATCATTAAAGTGTCGTATTCTTCTTCTAAGTTTTTAATGATTTTAAAATTTTTATTTTCTAAGATAGCAAAGTTTTTATAGCAAGGATATGTTGGAGAAAAAGTTGCTATTGTTTTTGAAAAATGATAAGCTATTAAAAAAGCGGTAGAAGTTCCTGTAGTAATTAAGATGTTTTCTGGGTTTACTTCAACGTTATAAAAATGTTTATAGTGGGAAGAAATTTTTTCTCTTAATTTTAAAAGACCTTTTGTAGGTGTGTAGTTAAATTTATTTTCATTTATGGCTTTTATTGCCATTTCTTTTACTTTTGGTGGAGGTAATAAATCCGGAGAGCCAATTTCAAGATGGATTACGTCTTTAATTTTACTTGCTTTATCTACAATATCCATTACAATAAAAGGTTTCATGCTATCCTCTTTTTAGGTTTTGCTAAATTTTTTGCAATTTCTTCTATAAGAGTTTCTCTTATATTTAGATCTTCTTTATATCGTTCTTTAAAACCTTCTAAATCTTTTTTCAGAGCGTTAAATTTTTTTTCAAGTTCTTCTAATTCTTTTTTTGTTTTTTCTATCGTAAATGTAAATTGTTTTTGTTGCATTGAAAATATGAAAACTCTTTCTTTATATTCTTTGTTTGTGCGTATTTTTTGTAGATGAGGCAAGATAGACTCTTTAATTCTTTTTACGGCTAATTTTATATCTGTAATTAAAGATTTTAATTTCTCTATTTTTGCTTTTAAATTTTTGTATTCGGTTTCTAATAGATTTAATCTTTTTTGAGCCGTGTGATATTTTATTAGGAGTTGTTTTATAATTGGAATGGGAGATGGGTATTGAGAACTATCGAATGGATAAAATACTGGATATCTAATTTTTCCTTGAGGAGTATTGTAAATTTCTCTAATGTCTGATACGAATGTATTTAACACAATAGAGTTTGTATCTATTAAATCTACAAGGTGTTCGGCAATTGTTTTATATATTATTTTGTCGTTTAATAAATCGTATTTAAAAATTTCTTTTGCTAAATTTTTTGCTTCGTTTTCGCTTAAATTAAATTTTTTAGTTAATCTCTCAGTAATTTTGTTGATAATTTTTTTTATATGAGTATCGATAAATTCTTTGTGGGTTAATATTGTGGGAGATATTGTCTTTTCTTTTAATTTTTCGTTTAGTAAGGACTTAACAACTTTTCTTAAGAAATCTTTTAGTTCGTCTCTTGTAAAGTATTTTGTAATGTCCATTTTTGATAAAATTTTATCAAATAAGGAGCAAGTATGGAAGATAAAGAATTGATTTTAATAGAAAAATTAAAAAATAACGAAGATATAAGAGAATTTTATAAAAATAACTTTAAAAATAGACCTATTTTAGAATTTGAAATTCTTTTTTGGCCAGTGGAGTATAAAAATATAGAATTATTAGAATTTTTCAAAAAACAAGGATTAAATTTAAGACTTTTTGACGATTTTTATTTCCAATATGCGGCTGGGGTAGGGTATTTGGATGTGGTTAAATATTTGTTAAAAAACGGTGCCGATGTTAACGCAAATAATTCCGCCGCTTTAATTTATGCAAGTGCAAATGGACATTTGGAGGTAGTTAAATTTTTAGTTGCTAAAGGAGCAAATGTTAATGCAAGATTTGATCTAGCAATTACGCTTGCAGCTAAAAACGGACATTTGGAAATAGTTAAGTTTTTGCACCAAAATGGAGCTAATATTTCGGCAAATTCTGAAGCCCCTTTAAAAGCTGCTGCCGAGAATGGGCATATAGATGTTGTTGATTATTTGCTTAAAATGGGAGCTGATTATCATACTACGGATGAATATCCTTTAAGAAAAGCTCTTAAAAATGGACATATTGAACTTGCAAAGATGCTTCTTGAAAAAGGAGCCGATCCAAACGCAAATAATTACGAACTTATAGAATGGGCTATAAAAACAAGAAAACTTGATATATTGGATATGCTTTTAAGTTTTGGAGGAAAACCTGACATATTTAATGGAAAATATGTAAAAAAAGCAAGAGAAGAAAAAGATAAAGAACTTCTTGAAATCTTAATGGCTTATATGTGATAATGACATATTTGATTTTAGCATTTATTGGATTTATTGCCGCTTTAACGCCTGGTCCTGATATATTTTTTATAATTAGAAATGGGCTTTGTTATGGTTTAAAAGAAGCTATTTTAGCTACTATTGGAATTCTGACAGGAAATCTGATATATCTTTTTTTAGTATATATTGGATTATCGATAGTAGGGAACAATCCTTATTTTCAGTTTATCATAGGTATTTTTGGAGCTGTTTATTTATTAAGAATTTCTATTTTGATTTTTAAGGAAAAAGTAAGATTAAATAATTCTTGTACAATGAAAAAAAACTCTTATCTCCAAGGACTTTTTTTAAATCTTAGTAATCCAAAAGCGATGCTATTTTTTTCTATTGTAATTACACCTTTTTTAGGGAAAAATATAAAAATAAGTTTATTAGCTCTTTTTAGTGGAATTGCTTTGGCATTTTTTATTGCTTCTGTTATAAGCTCAAAAATTGAGCTGAAAGAAAAATCGTTAAATTTAGTTAATAAAGTTATAGCTATAATATTTTTTATTTTTTCTTTAAAACTTTTTTTATTGGCTTATGAGTCATTTTTTATTTTGTTTAAATAATCACAGGCATCTTTATTTCCTAAATTGCAAGCTTTTTGTAGTAATTTTTTAGCTTCTTTTATGTTTTTTGTTTTATATTCGTAATATCCAAGAAGAGTGCAACTATCTTTATCGTTTAATTCACAGCCTTTTTTATAAAATAAAATAGCTTTGTTGTGATCTTTTTTAACGCCAAAGCCTTTATCATAAAAAAATCCAACCATTCCACAAGCATATCCATCTTTTTTTTTGCATCTTTTGCTAAATCCTAAAAAAGCTTCTTTATATTTTCCTTGTAAAGCTAACTGTAAATCTTTATCGTTTGTTTGTCCATGACTTGCTCCAAATAAAATCGAAGCGCTGATTAGAAAAATAATTTTTTTCATTTTATTTTCCTTTTATAATTTTAAGATTCATTTTTATAAATTCTTCAGTGGTTTTTACACATTGCATTGTTGGAGATGTTTTTGTATCTGGTCTTAAAAATACAACGCAATGCATTTTAGGATAACCTTGAGTATCAAATTCATATACTCTTGGGTTTTGTCCTGAAGTATCTACCGTATACTCAATTGTAGGGATTTCTTTTTTAAATAAAGATACTAACCAATTCCAGTCTGTTGCGTAAAGATTAGCTATTATAAAAAGTGATAATATCGCTTTCATTGTTCTCCTTTGATTTGTTTTTGTTTTTGTACATTCTTAAATCTGCTGTTTTTAATAGTTCAAATCTATTTAGTCCATCTTCTGGATATTTGGATATTCCAAAAGAAGCTGAAATGTTTTTTATTTCTATGCCGTTTATGTAATATGGTTTGCTAATTTCTTTTTGTAATTTGTTAATGATTTTTTTTGGGTCTTTTGTCGTTAATATTACAAATTCATCCCCTCCTAATCTTGAAATTGTCTCTGAAATGGAATTTTTTATTCTTTTTGCAACTTCTTCTAATAATTTGTCTCCAACTTCATGTCCGTATGTATCGTTTACTTGTTTAAAATTATTTAAATCCAAAAAGATTATATTAAATTTTTCATTTTTTTCTAGTGCTTTTTCAAATTTCTGATAAAATCCGGTTCTATTTAAAAAATTGGTTAAAGGATCGTGATAAGCTAGATTTTCGATTTTTGCTTGTTTAATTCTCAAATCTTTTTGAATTAAAAGTAATTTTTTAAATATTAAAGCGATTAATATTAACATTACTACACTAATTATAATTGAGACGATTAAATATTTTGAGATAACGTTATAGTATTCTTTTTCAATATCATCTATATAGATTCCACTTCCAATTACCCAATTGTATTTTGGAATAAGTTTGATAAAAGAAAGTTTTTCGTATGCCTTTTTGCTTATGCCGTTTTTTAGAGGTTTTGGCCATTTATAAAGAACATATCCTTCATTGGAGTGTTTTAATATTTCAAGCATGGCAACAAATAAATTTTTGTTTTCAAGTTTATATTCTTTATGGTTATATTCCATCATTGAAGCACAATTAAATTTTGTATCTAAAAGAGGTTTTCCATTTAAAGAAGGCAAATAAGGATGCATTATCATAATAGGAGGATTAGAGTTTGTAAAAAGCCAAAAGTAATTGTTTTTTTCAAATCTAACATTTTTTATAAGGTTTATTATTTCTTGTTTTTTTTGGGATTCTGGAATATTTTTTTTATCGATATATTGGATAACAGAATACATAGTATCTACGATATTTTTTATTTCTTTTTTCTTTTCGTAAAACATTTTTTCTTTTAAAATTCCAAGCCCTAAAAAAATGGCGATTATATAAGCTACTAATGCTAAAATAGTAAAAGTAGCAAATAGTTTTAAAATATTTTTATTATGCGTTACAACAAGCACATCCAAAACCTTCATCGTCATCTTCAAAACTTGGAAGATCCTTGCCTCCTGAAATTATAGACTCTTTATATGCAATAGTTTCGTCATTTAAAATAATCGTATAATAAATTTTGCTTGTATTTCTGACTGTATTAATTGTAGAACAATACGTTTCAAGAGAACTCAAAACCCATCTTTTTGCCGTTATATTATCAGCATTACTTTTTAATTTGTAAATAAAATGAAATTCCGTAAATATTTTTGGAAAAGTATCTCTTCTTGTATATTCAATTTCCATTTCGGCTTTTATGTCGTATCCTTTGTTTTTAGCGAGTTCTACTACATCAAATAATGAACAATTTCCCATTCCCGTTATAAATAATTCTACTGGCGAATATTTATCAGCATCAATTATTAATATTTCTTTACCATTTGTTGCTTCAAATTTATGGCTATCTAAATGTTTTATTTTTATCATTCGCTCTCCTTTAAAAATTTTTCAAAATATTTAATTTGCTCTTTTACTCTCTCAGGAGCAGTTGCTCCGTAACTTTTTCTACTTTTCATTGAATTTTCCAAACTTAAATCTAAGTCGTTTTCTATTCTATTATCGATGGATTTTAATTCTTCTAAACTCAAATCACTAAGATCAACTCCTTTTTTTTCAGCTAAAGCTACGGCTTTTCCTGTGATATGATGAGCTTCTCTAAAAGGAATGCCTTTTTTTACGAGATAATCGGCTAAATCGGTTGCTGTTAAATGACCTTTTTTACAGGCTTTAAGCATTTTTTCTTTGTTTATTGTCATTGTTCTAAGAGTTTCTTTTAAAATTTCGATGGAAATAAGGGCGTTTTTTACGCTATCAAATACTGGTTCTTTGTCTTCTTGAGTATCTTTATTGTAAGCAAGAGGTAATCCTTTCATAACTGTTAACAAAGCAATTAAGTTTCCATATGCTCTTCCGGTTTTTCCTCTAATTAATTCTGGAACGTCTGGATTTTTCTTTTGTGGCATAATTGAACTTCCCGTTGAATATTCATCACTTAAAGTTATAAAATTAAATTCGCTTGTTGACCAGATAATAAGCTCTTCTGAAATTCTACTTGCATGCATCATAAGCATTGAAATGTTAAATAAAATTTCCAATGCAAAATCTCTATCGCTTACCGTATCTAAACAATTTATAGTAGGCTCTTCAAATCCAAGTTCTTTTGTAGTAAAAAATCTATCTATTGGATGCGGAGTTCCGGCAAGTGCTGCACATCCTAGAGGATTTTTGTTATTTCTTTGAAAACTTTCTTTAAATCTTTCATAATCTCTTTTAAACATACTTGCATAT
>JAMORJ010000058.1 GCA_027063595.1 Nautiliaceae bacterium
CTTTATTTATTATGTTTAAGTTTTTATCTATCTCTACAGTAATATACTTTTGAGCTCCCATATAATCTTGAGAAATTACTTTAATAATTGCTCTATCTTTTTTTATTTTAACATCTATTGGAGAATCGTCCATTGAAAAATCATAAACTTTTGAATTTATTATTTTTCCGTCTTTTATAAATAAAATTATTAAATCTTCTTGAGGATGTTGAATAGAACCAACTATTAAATATCCCCCATTAAATTTTTTTATAAATTTTGGAAAGATATTAAATTTGCTTGGATATATTTTACATTTGTTTTTACAGATTTCTAATTTTGCTCCGTTTTGATAGTGAATTAGTAAAATAGCGTTATCTTTTGAGATGTCTTTTGGAATATCGAATTTATGTCCTACGTAAATACTTTGTTTTAGATTTAGTTTTTCATCAAATTTAAGTATTACTGGTTGGTTTTTTTCTTGATCATATCCTAAGATAATTAAGTTGTCGTTTGAAGATTTGAGTTTTGTAATATCTATTAATCGATTTATTTTTTTTGATTGAATAATGTTATAGTTGTTATCTAATTTGTAAATAACAAAGCCATTAGGAACTATTTCGTAAAAATAATAGTTGTTTTTTAATTTTATTAGAGCTTTTTTTGATATGTGGTATTGAGAGAGAATTTTATTTTCAGTATTAATTTCTTTTATATTTTTTTCTACGTTTATTTGAGTTGAACATCCTATAAAAAGTAGTATAACAGGTATAATTATTTTTTTCATTTTTTTGCCTTATTCGTAGTAAGTTACTGAACTTTTTCCGAATTTTCTTGTTTTTATTTTTTTATATTTTCCAAGAAATTCGGGAAATTCGTAATCGCTTTGATGTTCAATTAAAATTTTTTCTACATTGATTTTTGGAAGTTTTTTTATTAAATCTTGAATTCTTTCATAAATGTCTTCATATCCTTCTCTTATAGCAAATGGAGGGTCAAAATAAAAAAACGCTTTATCTTTATTTCTTTTTAACATTTCGATTACATCCCAAATGGTTTCAAAGCTATCTCCCAAAATTACTTCGCATTTTTCTCTATCTTCTGGTTTTAAAGAGTTTATGTTCTGTTTTAAAACTTTTGCCGCTTCAGGATCTTTTTCTAGAAAATAGGCTTTTTTGGCTCCTCTACTTATGGCTTCAAGTCCAATGCTTCCTACTCCGCTAAAAACTTCTACCCAAGTAGAATCTGGAACTTCCCATTGAAGAGAGTTAAAAATTGATTCTTTTAAAATTTGTTTTGTACTTCTTGTTGTTTCTTTATCTCCCATATAAAGTTTTTTTCCTCTATATTTTCCTCCAATTATTTTAATGTTACCTTTTTCCATAATAATCCTTTATAAGTTTTTTTAAGTCTTTTTTAAATTTTTCAAATAGTTTATCAAATTCTTCTTCAAAAGTTGGCTTTGTATCTATTAATTTTTCAAGTTGAAGAAGTAAAGAACTTTTGCTAAATGGTTTTATAATATCTTTTCCAATTACTATACCTTCTTTTTCTGGATCATCTGTAATAATTATACCATCTTCGCTAATATATTCTTTTAAAAAAGATTCAAGAGTTTTTTGTAAAAGGGGAGAATTACACTCTATTTTTACCTTCAATTAAAGCCTTTTTTAGAATTTTATCAAAAATTTAAGTTTTTTTTAAAAAATCCGATATAATAATTAGAAATAAAAAGGAGAGATTATGGATATCTTTAGTGGGGTTAATAATATTTCCAAGAAAATGAACCTTTCTCAAACAAAGCAGCAAATAGATATTAAAAATATCCAAAAATCTCAAGAAATTCAAAAAAGCGATGAAAATTTTAATAAAAAAAGTAAAGAAGAAATAAAAAAAGAGCTTCAAAAGGTAATAGAAGAGTTAAATAAAGCAATGAATCCTTTAAATAAAGATTTAAAATTTCAATTTAACGATAAAGTTGACGAATTGATAGTAAAAGTCGTAGATATTAAAACAGATAGGGTAATTAGAGAATTTCCTCCGGAAGAAGCTCTTAAATTAATGGAAAAGATGAGAGAACTTGTTGGAATGTTGTTTGATAAAAAAGGATAAAAAATGGCGGATTTTGGAGCTTTAAGTTCACTTGGAATTGGAAGTGGAGTATTAAATTATGATGTTATTGATAAATTGAAAGAAGCAGATAAGAAATTAATGATAAAACCTATTGAAAATAAACTGGATTTGGTTAAAAAAAGAGAAACTGCTTTATCACAATTTATTACAATAGCTTCTACGGTAAAAACTGATACGATGGATTTGGCAGATGGTACTTTGTTTGCAAAAGTAAACACAAAAGTTAATGGAAGCAGTATAAGCGTTAGCGCAAATGATGGGGTAAAACCTCAAGAATTTAATATAAACGTAAAAGATTTAGCTACTAATGATGTATATGAATCTGGCGGATTTAGTAGTGAAGATGCGGTTGTCAATTCGTCTTCAAAAGATAAAACAATTACTATTGGAGTGGGAGATATTGAAACTACTATTACTTTAAAAGCAAACGCTACATTAGCGGATTTAAGAGATGCTATAAATAATGCGAATGCAGGAGTTACGGCAAGTATTATCGATACTGGAAGTGATGAAAATCCTTATAGGTTGGTATTAAAAGCAAATGATACTGGAGAAGACAATATCATTAAATTCGATTATCAAAATATTGAAGATTTAGGATTAAATGCCACTACTTATACTTCGGCTAGTTTTGCTTCGGATACGGATGTAGTAAATAATTCAGGAAGTACTCAAACTTTTTCTATAGCTGTAAATGGAGTTACTTATTCGATGAATGTAGCCGATGGCGCTACGGTGAGTGATTTTATAAACGCAATTAATAATGGAGATCTTAAAGATAATAATGGGAATTCTTTAAGAATTTCGGCGACTTTTGAAGATGGAAAAATTAAACTCACTAATCTTCAAGCAATAGGAGATATTTCTATTAATGATACAAATCTTTTGACTAATTTTAACGGTAATACCGATTTTACGAATTCTCAAAGACTTCAAGAAGCAAGTGATGCTCATTTTACTTATAATGGGGTTGAGATTCAAAGATCAAGCAATACTATTGAAGATTTGATTCCTGGAGTGACTATTACTTTGAATTCTACTGGCAAAAGTAATGTAAGTATTAATAATGATATTGATTCTATAATTGAGAATATTAAAAAATTTGTTTCAGATTATAATCAAATGATGAGTAATCTCCAAAGTCTTATTGCTTATGATAAAGATACAGGAAATGTTGGACTTTTTCAAGGAAATACGGATTTTAGAATGCTTGAGAGGATTTTTAGCAATGATTTGTTTTCTACTTTTTATACTTCAAAGCAGGAAAAACGAGATCATAATGGTCAAACATATACCATAAACGTAACTTATTCTTTGGCGGATTTAGGATTTTCTATTAATAGAAACGGAATGTTAAGTTTTGATGAAGATAAATTTAAAGAAATGTATAATAAAAATTCAGACATTGTTGAAAATTTAATTACTACGGCATTTACTAAAGTAAAAAACGATTTTAGCCGATATGCTACTGAAGATAATTCGGTGTTAAATTTATTATCTCAACAATTAAAAGACGAAAAAAAATCTTATGAAGAGAGAATAGAGTCTTTAAATAAATATTTAGACGAAAAATATAATACGATGGCGTTACAATTTTCTAAATATGATGAAATGATAAATAGTTTTAATACTCAAAGCCAATCTTTAATGATGTTAATTCAACAAATGATTCATTCAAAATCTTAAGGAGAATAAATGACTTATAATAAAGCACTAGAGAGCTATAATCAAATGAATTTAAGTGTAGAAAAACCAGAAAAACTAATTCTTATGCTTTATGAAGGGGCTCTTAGATTTGCTCATTTTGCAAAAAAAGCTATAAGAGAAGGCGATATAGAAAAAAAAGTTCATTATATAGTAAAAGTAGCAAATATTTTTATAGAGCTTATTAATTGTTTAGATTATGAAAAAGGAGGGCAAGTCGCTTATTATTTGAACGGGCTTTATACTCATCAGTTAAAATTACTTACAAAAGCAAATGCAGAGAATAAAGAAGAATATATTGATGATGTTATAAGGGTTTTAAAAGGTTTGATTGAAGCTTGGAAAGAAGAAACGGGGCTTAATTAATGAATGAATATAAGCTAAATGAATTAAAAGTAGCAGTAATAAATAAAGATTTAAAAAAGTTGGAAGATTTGAGTAGGAAAAACCCTTCTTTTTCTTCTATTGATGAAGCAAAAGAATTTTTAAAATACATAGAGTTAGCTAAAGGTCTACTTGAAGAAGAAAAAAATAAACTCTCAAAAGATATGGCTGAAATTAGAAAATTAAAACAATTTAGATTAAATCAGGAAAAAAAAGGAAAAGGATTTATTGCTTAAGTCTAAAAAAGCTACTTCCGCTACCGCTAAAAAATCCAAAATTTTTGTATTTATAAAGTTCTGGATAAAGTCTTAAAGCTGGCATCAGTAAATCGTTTAGTTCGTGAGGTTTGAAATTTTTTAGTAGTTCTAACGTTTCTTTTTTATCAAAATCTGTATCTTGAGGATTAAAGAATTCTTTTTTATAGATTTCATATACTTTTTTTGTTGAACATTCAATAGGAGGAGTGAAAATTTCCACATCTAATGCTTTTTCGTCTCTTGGAACGACTATTTCTCCTCTTCCATAAACATCGGCTACTTCGGCATCAGTTAAAAAAAACGCAACGTCGCTGCCAATCTTTTTACCTATTTTAATTAATTCGTTTAAATTTAAATTAAGACCGCTTTCTTTATTTACAAGTTTTAAAAAAGCTCCAGCATCACTGCTTCCTCCTCCAAGACCTGCCATTTCTGGAATGTTTTTTTTAATTCTTATTTCTTTTCCTATGAACCATGGTTTAATATCTGGATATGCTCTTGTAAGTTCTACGTAAGCTTTAAATACCGTATTGTCTCTTAAAGCGCAATTTACGTCTGAAATGATGTTAAATTTTTCCGCTTCAATTATTTCTATTTCATCGTATAAATTATCTACTCTCATAAATCTGGATTTTATTTGATGATACATACCATCATGTCCAACGATTTTTAAAAATATATTTATTTTAGCAGGTGCTTTAATTTTCATTAATTACCTTTGAAAAATTTGTTAAGGTTTCAATTGAAATATCTTTGTTGGCTTTTTTGTTTTCTTTTGTAATTTCCTCTATAAGTTCGCTTCTTAAGATTTTAATTGATTTTGGAGCTTCTATTCCGATTTTAACCTGATTTTTCCCTATTTCTACAATTATTATTTCTATATTATCTCCGATTTTTATTTTTTGATTTTCTTTTCTTGAGATAACTAACATAGCTCAATCCTATTTAAGATATATTTTACGTCCTTGTTAATTTCTATTATTGAAAAAAATTTGTCAAATTCTATAACGTAGGTGCCTTTTTCTTTTTTTTCAAAATCATTTATATCAAGTTTTTTACCCAAAAGCAAATTTTGAGGATTTTTAAGATAGATATTTTTTGGAATTTTTAAGTAATTAAGAGGATTTAGTTTTTTTTCGCATTCATATATAAATTTTCCTTCTCTTGTTCTTTCAAGATATGTTAGTGCTCCAAAATTTCCAAGTTTTTTAGCAATGTCAAATCCAAGAGTTCTAATAAAAGTTCCTTCACTAACTACGGCTTTAAATGTTATAAATGGATGTGAATAGTTTATGAGGCTAAGTTCAAAAATCTCAATTTCAATTTCTTTGTCTAAAAATTCTTTTGTGGTTTCTAATTTGTATGCTCTTGTGCCGTTAATTTTTTTGGCGGAATATTTTGGGGGCAATTGCGTTTGTTTTCCTATAAAGGAGTTTAAAACTTCTATAATTTTTTCTTTTTCTATGGGATTGGTTGTTTTTAGTTTTTGAATTTTTTCGATATCAAGAGTAGGGGAATAAGCTCCAAGCATTAAAGTTGCTATGTATTCTTTTGGAGTCTTATCTAAAAATCTAAATAGTTTTGTGTATTGATTTGTTGCAATAATTAAATTTCCACAAGCAAAGGGATCAAGAGTTCCTGAATATCCCATTTTTTTTATTCTGTATTTTTTTTTGAGCTTATTTAAAAATTTATTTGAAGAAATAAATTGAGGTTTTCTTGCTACGAATAATAAGTTATTACAGCTCATTTTATCCTATCACCTCAACAAAATCGCTAAAAATTTCTCTTGTATTTCCGCCAAAATCTATTTTGAGTTTTAATTTTTTTCCAGCTTTGTTTATTCCAATAACTCTTCCATTTCCAAATACTTTGTGTTTAACAAGAGAACCTACTTTAAGGGAAGTTGATTCTTTAAGATTTATTCTCTCTCCTTTTATTAATCCAGCTTCTGTTAAAAATCTACTTTTATTAACATGAGTTCTTTGACCTCTTAAGAATCTACTTTTTGCGTAACTTAAAACAAGTTCTTTTTTTGCTCTTGTTATTGCAACATAAGCGAGTCTTCTTTCTTCTTCTATATCTGCGTCGTTTAAAGGAAAAAATCCTTCTTCCATTCCTATTACGAAAAGATAAGGAAATTCAAGACCTTTACTTGCATGAATCGTCATTACATTAATTAAGTTTTCCGCCATGTTGTCTTGATCTGTTTCAAGAGACAATTCGTTTAGAAATTCTCTTAAACTTAAATCGCTTCTTTCTCTAATCATTCCATAAAATTCTTCTATATTTCTTTTTTTGTCTTCGTCTTTATAAGAAGTTGAAAGTTTTATCATATCTTCTATCATATCTGGAAGTTCGTCTAAAGGAGTTTGTTGTAAGAGTTCAATCATTTTTACGAAATCTTTTAGAGTCTTTACATTTTTTTTGGAAAGAAAATTTAATTTATCTT
>JAMORJ010000059.1 GCA_027063595.1 Nautiliaceae bacterium
GGACTGGGGTTCGATTCCCCACACCTCCACCAGTAAATATTTAGTGTCAGAGATATATTTAATATAAACAATAAAAAAGCCTATCAAAAAATAGGCTCAAAATACTTTTGTTAAACTTAACATAATAGTATCACTATGAGCATCACCTATATTGTTAAAATACGATTTATTATAAGAAATTTGTAAAGACGTAGTTTTACTATAAGCATAAGAAACATCTAAACCATATTGATTTTTATACTCATCTCCAGTATTATATAATACAAATCCTCCATTTGCTACTTTATAAGCCGTTTTTCCCAAACTCATTTTTAAAGTAGTAGTATATTTTCCTCTATAATTGCTTAAGCTCAAATCCATGTTAGTATAATGCTTTTTCGTAGCAAGTTCTTTATTTGAAAAAATATAATTTAATTTAGCTTCTACATAAAAACTTCCAACAGAAGAGTTATAATTTCCAAAATTATATCCTACATAAGGAGAAATTTGATTAACATTTATCGTCCTTTCACTTTTATAAAGTGTTTTATAATAATCAATTCCTACGTTATACTTTAAATATTCATAATAATTTGCTCCTACAATATATACATTTCCATGCTCTTTAACTCCAGAATTATCAACATTTAAATGATTAATACCAATTTTAAAAACATAATTAAATCCATAATACCAATTACCAATTAATCCCACTACATGTGAATCATAATCTTTAATATCTCCCGTATAATTAATCAAATCTCTTTCTAAATTTAATTCAATCTTGTATCCACTATTATATTTAGGCAATTTATCATAATAACTTAAATAAACTCCAAAAACATTTCCATTGTCTTTTTTAGTATCTCCCCCATAATTCAAATAACCAGCATATGGCATTACACTCATAGATTTAGCTAAAGCAAAAGAAGCAAAAATAGCAATAATACTTAATTTTTTCATATCTCCTCCTTAATTCTATATCCTTGATTTTTCAAAGCTTCAATTTCAAAGCCAAGTTTCCTTAGCCTTGAAATTAAAACTTTTACACTATCTTCGTGTTCTACATAATCGCAATTTTCCAAAATTTCGCTTTTTGAAATAAATCTATCTTTATTTTCAATCAGAGTTTTTAAAACTTCTTTTTCGCCGATAGTTAATTTAATCTCTTCTCTATCCTTATAAAGTTTATCTTTTTCTAAATCAAAAAATAAATTTTTATATTTGAAAAAATTTCCTTTATTAAATTTTTTTTGAAGATATCTTATTCTATATTTAAGTTTAAATTCTTCATAAAAACAATAGCAATAATCCCCTAACTCCAAAGCTTTTTTATAAGTTACTTCGTCAATAATATTGCACATAAAAATTATAATGGAATTTATTTTATTAAGTTCTACAATTTCCGCTAAATCAGAATAATTTAAAAAATTTAAAATAACTATATCATAATCTTTCAAAACTTCTTCATAAAATTCATCAAAGCTATCAACAAATTTTCCTTTGAGGTTTAAATAAGGTAAATTATAAATTAAAATCCTCATTTTAAATAACTCTTAGCCACAATATTATTTGGATCAAGTATTAAAACATTATTAAATATATTTTTTGCTTTATTTTTATCAATATTCCAATAAATTTCCCCAAGCAACGTCAAATAAAGCACACTTGTAGGATATAATCCCAACATTTTATTAACGACTAACAAAGCGTCTTTAAAATCTTTTTTATAAAACATTGCTTTAGCTAAATAAAAATTTCCATAAAAATTGTAAAAATCTCTTTTTAAAATAGTATTTCCTATTTCTATTGCTTTTTCATAATTTCCCATTGCTAAATATACCCTCATCAAACCTAATTTTGGTTCAATAGAATAAGGTAAAACCAAAGAAGCTTTTTGATAGTACTTAATAGCATTTTTATAATTTTTATTCAAAAAGTATAAATATCCAATTCTTAAATTCAAAGTATATCCCGTAGGAAATTTTTTTAAAAGGGGAATCAATACTTTAATTGCATCCTTATAATCCCCCATTTTCTCATAATTATAAGATTTTTCATAAATTTTTTTTATATTAAATTCCGAAGCAAACAATACCCCTACAAACAATAAACTAACAAACTTCTTCATCAAATCTCCTATAAATTTTTTCTCCTATTTTAATATAGCTAAATCCCTTATGATAAAAACTAAAACCAACTTCTCCATATTTACAAGATACTTTTAATTTTTCCTTTTTATAAAAATCTTCTTTAAAAAATCTTTTAAAATCAAAAGGCAACAAAAATTCTACCAAATATCTTTTTAATCCATTTAATTTTACATCCAAAGGAACAAAATCGCTATACTCCACTTCTTTATTTATTAAAGGAATTCTTGGGACTATCTTAAATAACTCTTTTAAAAAACTATTTTTTCCTTCATAACCATAAAAATAAAACATTTTTTCTTTTAAATAAAAAAATAATTTATTTTCACCATCACAAAAATAAAACTCACCTCTTGAATTCATTTTAACTACAAACTTTATCTCTTCATCGTCACTTTTATATTTATAAACCTCATCTAGAATAAAACTTACTCTATTTTTCATTCCTTTATCAAGAATCGTAGCTTCAATTTCTTCATTTTCTTTAGGTAAACTATAATAATACAATTTTTTATCTTTAATATACTCCTCAAACAAAAAAGGCAAAGTCTCACTTCCGAGAACCGCATATTTTTGAACCTGAATATGAATATGAGGCATTGGAGAATATCCACTGTTTCCACATTTTCCTATAATATCTCCAACTTTAACATAATCACCAATTTTTACGGGAATAGAATATTGCATTAAATGAGAAATTTCCACGAAATATCCATAATCAGATTTTATTATTATGTAATTTCCCCAATTATTTTCCCTATCTACTATCCCTATTGGATTATCGGGCAAATCATATCTAATAGCTACTACATATCCATTAACAGGAGAAAGTACGCTCTCTCCAAAAGCATAATAATCTTCTAAAAAATTCCCTTCTCCTTCATACATCTTGCCATTTTTAACTTTCACAAAATCATAAGCATACTTCCATTTGCCCTTATGCGTATACTTACCATCAAAAGCTTGATATACGCTCCATTTGCCTGAAAAAGGAAGATGTATTTTTATTTCACTCGTCTTAAATCTAAAAAAATTTGATAAAAACTCATGAAGAGATTTTTCGGGAGTTTCTTTAATCGAATAATTAAAATATTTATACCCAAGAGATCCAAGAAGCATTACAAAAAGTATTACTATTATATTAAAAGGCAAAGTATAAACCGGTAAATTATATAAATTCCCAAATACTTCAAAAGCATCAATTAAAAATACGCTTAAAATTACTCCTATAAGAGCCATTAAATAATTTTTCCAATAAGGAATTAAAAATACTCCTCCAAGAGCCATAGCAATCAAAATAAAATTAAAATCAAAAAAACCTAAAGTTAATTTACCAACTATTAAAGAATGAATAAAAATACCAACTAAAAATCCAATAACCCCCAAAAATGCTAATATTCTTGAATAAACCAAAACTAATAAAAACATCAATATACCAGCAACGGAATATGGAAGAAAAAAGATAGTCCCAAAAGATTTAAAGAAATTAAAAATATCAAAATTTATATCAAATACCAAATTCCTATTTACAAGATTAGAAAACAATTCATGATACTTATAACTTGATAAATAAAAAATTATACTAACAATTCCAAAAGGTAAAGAAAGAATAGGTAAATAAAACATAGAAAAAACTTTATTAAGAAAAAACGACAATAAATAAGTAAAAATTGCAAAAAAAGCACTTAAAAAAACAGTAACCAAACTTACATCGTAAAAATATCCTATTCCCATACCAACAAGCAAAGAATTATATAAATAAAACCCATTTTTAAGATATTCCTCTTTAGTTGAAGTAAAATGGGCAAAAATAATAGTAGAAATTATCGCTACAAATCCTAAAATTCCAACGCTTGGGAGGTAAAAAGAAAGAAGAAACAATAATACCCCAGCCCTCTTTGGCAAAAACAAAATAGCGGCATAAGGTTTAAAAAAAATTTCTCTTTTCATTCAGTCTCTTTTTCAATTACATAATCTAAATCTTCTTTTTCCCTAATAATTCTCACGTTTTTATCCAAATCTATCAACAACACTCTTGGACGATATTCTATAAATTGCATCCACTGAGTTACATTATAAGCTCCAACCGGCCAAATAGTAAGAATATCGCCTCTATTTAAAGGAGGTAATTGAATATTTTCAGCTATTACATCTATATTCATACAAAGAGGACCGTTTAATTGAGCAGGTTCTGTTAAATTATCATATCTTTTCGTTAAAAACACCTCAAAGTTATACCAAAAATAAGTATAAAGTAAATTTACCCCAGCATCTAAAATATAACTTTTTTTACCATCAGCAAGTCTTTTGTAAGCAAATACACTCGTAATTAAATAACCTGCTTCATCAATTAAAGCTCTTCCCGTTTCAAGATAAAGTTTTGGAAGTTTTCCTTTATTGGTTTCAAAAATGGCACTTGTAATTGCTTCTGCGTAATCATCCGGAGTTGGAACGATTACTTCCGGAGGTTGATAAATTCCTTTTAATCTATTTTTGCTAGCAAAACCTCCTCCCATATCTATATATTCAATTTCAAAACCAAAATCGGCTTCTACTTTATTTTTAAGTTCCGTTAATTTTTTAGCAGCTACATAATAAGCATTAGCACTTAACATAAAAGTTCCAACATGCGTATGAAGTCCGATTAAAAATAACTTTTTACCTTCAAAAATTCTCTTAATAGCATCATATGCTTCACCATTATCAATATTAAATCCAAATCTACTCCATTGAGGATACACACCTGTATCCATGTTACATCTAATTGCTACTGGAATCTCAACGCCTAATTCTTCAGCTATCTCTTCTAAATCTTTAATTTCCCACCAATGATCTATATGAATTTTCGCTCCTTCTTTTACGGCCTTTCTTAAAGCCTCCTTGGTTTTATGGGGACCGTTAAAAATAATATCTCTTCCATCAATTCCATTTCTTCTAGCTTTGTCATATTCAAATTCGCTAACTACTTCCGCCTTACTACCAAGTTTATGAAAAACTTTACAAATAGCATTTAAATAATTAGTTTTATAAGACCAAAAAAATTGAACCTCTGGATACCTACTTTCAAAAGCTTCCTTAAATTTTTCGTAAGTCTCTTTAATTTTACTTTCACTAAAAACAAATAAAGGAGAGCCAAACTCTTTTACTAGCTCTTCAATCTTAATTCCATCAATTTCGCTTTTTACTTTTTGCGATTTTACTGGAGAACCATATTTACTGCTTAAAGAAAAATCAACTCTATTAATTACGGGTTTTTTATACATTTAAAGCTCCTTTTGAGATAATAATTTTTTATACATATCAAAATCAACGACATTCTCTTCAACAAATCTTACATAAAGTTTATTTTCAGGATAATTCAATTTTTCTTCAACATTTTTTCCTTCTATTAAATCCACCATCATTTTTGGCAAATTAACCCCAAGTTCGGTAGAAAAATTAACCCAAGCTGGAAATCTTGGATTAATTTCAATTAAATATATATCATTAATTGTTGCTATAGCTTCAACTTCAAAAGCTCCTCTCCATTTACTAAGTTCTACAAATTTTTTTGTCAATTCAAAAAGTTTTTCGTTTTTAATACTTATAGCTTCCCAAACTTTTCCTAAATCCGTAGTAGTTAATTTCTTAATTCCAACTCCTCCAAATAACTTTTCGTTTGAAACTCCAACGAAATTTATTTCAACTCCATTTACGATTTCCTGAACAAGCAAAGGAAATCCCCATTCATTTGAAATTTTGTAATAATATTCAATCGCTTCATCAATATTTAACGCTTTATACGCTTTATAATAATTTCCTTTAATCATACAAGGAAACCCTATCTCTTTTACAGCTTTATATAAATCATCAAGTGTTGTAATTTTAATTGTTTTTGGATATTTAACTCCTAATTTTTCACAAAACTCAGCTAAATTAGCTTTTTCTCTTAATTTAAATTGCTCTAAACTTGGCAAAAGCGTTTTTATTCCTAAATTCTCTAATTCTTGTTGATATTTAATAAGAAGAGGCAATTCAGCATCAAGAGTTGGTATTAAAATATCAAGTCCAACCTTTTTCTTTATCTCTATTAATCTATCTCTTACTTCTTCCCAGCCAACACTTGGAAAAGGCATTAAAAAAACATGATCAAAAAGTCCTTGATAAATTCCAGGCTCATTTACATCGTAACTAAGACCTATTAATTCATACTCTCTTAGCCCCTTTGCTACGCCAACTCCAGGAGCTGGATTATCAGTATTATTTAATCCGCTAATTGCCACTTTCATAATAGCCCCATTACTCTAAGTTTTAAAATTACATCTTCTACATCAATATAAGCTTCTTTATAATCAATATTATTTTCTTCGCTTATAATTTTAGCTATCTCTTTTTGTTCTTTATTTTCCTTTAAAAGCTCTATTATTTTCTTAGCCGTTTCATTCATTTGAAAAGAAAGTCCAAGACTTGGTACATACCCTATATTATTTTCATCTATTTCTATTTCTTTAATTAACATTTCATCTCCTTTTTTTTTGAATTATATACATCTTAAATAAACAAAAAGTAAACAATTACATTTTTAATAATTTTTACAAATAAACCTACAACAATAGAGTATAAAAGTTAAATTAGTTAAAATAAACAATATCCATTAAAAAATTTAGAAAATTAACTTTCTTGGAAAGTTTTAGGAGCCTAATTAGTTTACCTCTCATTAACGTCTTAATCTAAAACAAAGAAACAAGTTTTTTAACTAAATATCAAA
>JAMORJ010000060.1 GCA_027063595.1 Nautiliaceae bacterium
TCCTTAACATCTTGATTAAATTTATATCTATTGTAAAGACCAGTTAAAATGTCATGCGTTAATACATAAGATAACTCTTTTATATAATTTTCAAGTTTAATAACGGCAAAAGAAATAGAAAAAATTAAAAACGAAATAAACATTGAAAGCAATAAAGATAAAAAATCAAAAAATTTCAAATCTTTATTAATCTGATCCATCAAACTTCTATCAACTAATTTCAAATCTTTTTCGGTAGGAAAACTTAAAATCTTATTTAAATATTTTTTATAAACTGGAAAATATTTTAAAAATATTTCCAAATTTTTATAAAACGCTTTTTCGTAAAAATTGTTAGAATTCATTAAAAATTTAAACTTATCTAAATCTATATTTTTTAAAAAATCCATATCAATTGAACTTTTAGCTAAAAAGATATTTGATAAAATAGATAAAACTTTTTTTGTATCTTTATTTGAAAGACTAAAGTGTTTTAAGCTATTCGAAAGATAAGTTAAAGAATTTTTTAAAGGAAAAGAATATCTTAAATATTCAAAAATCAACTCTTCTTTTTTATTAAAATCGCTCTCAAATTTCAAAAATTCTTCATACGCTTTTTTATAATGATCTTGAAAAAAATCTAGTCCCTTTAAAAATTTTATATCTTCATGAATTCTACGAATAGTAAATGCAATTAAATCAGTATCGTAATAAAGATACATACTACTTGAGAGGATTTCATAATTTAATTTATTGTCCAATTCTTGAATATCGCTTAGAGTATGTAAAATTTCATTACTTTTTACAAAATATTTTTTTGCATAAAAACTAAAAACGCTAATAGATACAAGGGCAAATATACCTATTAAACAAATTATTACTATTTTAAAATTAACTTTTTTCATTTTTTACTCTTTTAAAATTTCCGGCGTTTCACCGGTTAAAGTTTTTAAAAAAGCAACTATATCCTTAATATCTTTTTTTGGAATTTTTATCCCCAAATTCAACTTACCCATCAATAATACCGCTTCTTCCAAAGTTTTTACGTTTCCATAATGAAAATAAGGAGCAGTTAAGGCTATATTCCTTAAAGTTGGAACTTTATATACATATTTATCGGCAGGATTATGAGTTACTTCATATCTATCTCTTCCTCTTGGAACTTTAATATATTGAGCAAAAATACCTAATTTTTGAAAAGAGTTTCCTCCAAAATTCTTCCCATTATGACAAGTAATACACCCGTAAGATTTAAAAAGAACATATCCCCTTTTCTCTTGAGAATTTAAAGCCTCTTTATCTCCTTTTAAATATCTATCAAATCTCGAATTTAAAGTAACCAAAGCCTTCTCAAACTCAGCAATGGCATCACAAACATTAGCAAACGAAATATAATCAGTATTGTAAATTTCTTTAAACATTAGCTTATATTCGGGAATAGAATTTACTACTTTTTCAAGCTTTTTAGGATTCATACCCATCTCTTTTTCATCCATTATAGCCATACCTGCTTGTTCGGCTAAAGTTTTTGCTCTTCCATTCCAAAATTGCCAACAATTAAAAACAGCATTATATACCGTTGGAGAATTCATTGGAGAATCAACTCTTTTAAATACTCCTATGCTAAATTGCTTATGATTTGCTCCTCCTTCCTCAAAAGAATGACAAGAAGCGCAAGAAACTTTTTTATCAGCAGAAAGTCTAGTATCAAAATATAGTAATTTTCCAAGTTTAGCTTTTTGTTTATCATATTTTACAGGAGTTAAAACGTCAACTCCATTAGCATACAATAAAACTCCAAACAATATGAATATAATCCTCTTCATTTTTCATCCCTTAATACTCTACAATCTATCCTTTTTAACTTTTCTTCAAAATCCACTTTTTCAAAATCAAGTATAGCTTTTGAAGCAATCGTTCCTTTTCTTATATTTTCGTAAGGATGAGTATAAAGATTATATCCAAGTTTATACAAAGCGCACCTAAAAGGCGTAGCTACCGAATAACTAGTAAGCACCCCTTTAGGATTTAAAATGCTATCGATGTCTTTAAAATATTCAAAAGTCCAAAGTTCTGGATTTACTTTTAACGAAAAAGCGTCCTGATATACAATATCTACTTTTTCAATACTTTTAATATATTCTCTGGCATCAATAATTGATACTTCAATTTTAACATAACTATCTTCATATTTCAAATTATCGCTAACTTCGTAAATAATATGTTTAATTGTCTCAAACTCTTTAGGATAAGGAAAGTTTTTTAAACTTCTAATTAAATCTTCATCAAGTTCTGGAGAAAAAATTTGAAGTTTTATATCTTTTGGTCTATTTAAAATACTCAAAAAAGTATTAAATCCAAGCCCAAAACAAATATCAAGAATTTTAATTTCACCTCCATAATAGTTAAATTTTTTAGCCACATCAAAAGCCGGAAAAACATGTTTATATAAACTTTCGGTTACGGCTCCTTCACTTGAATGATAACATTCGTTGTATTTTTGATTTTTTAAAGTAAAAGAGCCATCGTTAGTTTTTACTAACATCTTTTTCCTTTATTTCTTCAATTATCAATTGAACTTCTCTTGAATAATAATTATTTTCGCTAATACTAAACTTAAAAGTAATTTCCTCTCCAAACTCTCCGTCATACCTAAAAATAATCGCTTTTTGATAAATTCCATTTTGAGAAAGAATTAATCTATAATGATTATCTTTGATATTCTCTACGCTTTCAACTTTAGCCCTAGCAATAAATTTTGGTTTTGGATTTGCCTCTCCATAAGGTTCGAAAGATTTCAAAATATCTAAAAGCTCTAAATCTATTTCGCTAAAAGGAAGCTCTCCTAATACGAAATCTTCAATAAAAAAATCATCTTCATCATATTTGGCAATTAAACTATTTAATTTAGCTTTAAATTTTTCTAAATTTTCTTCTTTAATACTTAAACCACAAGCCATTTTATGACCGCCAAATCCCTCAAGTAACTCTTCACACCCGCTAACAAGCTCAAAAATATCAATATTCCCAAGACTTCTTCCGCTACCTTTTAAATACTCTCCCTTTGAAGTCAAAACGATTGCAGGTTTTTTATATTCATTAACTAGCCTACTTGCAATAATCCCAACTACTCCCTCATGAAAATCGCCACAAGCTACTAAAAAGCTATCCTTTTCGTTAATTTCGATTTTTTCTAAAATATCATTTTCCATTTCCTTTCTTAAATTATTAAGCCTATCAAGTTCCAAAAACAATTCAAAAGCCTTATTTTCATCCTTTGAAATTAAAAACTCAAAAGCAATTAACGCATTTGAAACTCTACCGGCTGCATTAATTCTTGGAGCAATTTGATAAGCTACATCTTCTGAAGTTAATTCTTTATTAAAAAACGATTTAATAGCTTTGGCAAAAGGAGAAATAGCTCTATTTAACCTTCTAAGTCCCATTTGCGTTAACGTTCTATTCATATGAGTTAGAGGCATAACATCGGCAATAATAGCAATTGATAACATATCAAGAAACTCTCTTAAATCAATTTTTAATTTTTCTTTATGTTTAATAGCTCCACATAAATACCACGCAACTTCGGCTCCGCAAATTTCCTTAAAAGGAAAATCTAAAGAAATTTTTGGATTTACTATTAAAGCATCAGGCAATACAAATTTTCCATCTTTTATCTTAGGAGTATGATGATCCGTAATAATTAATTTAATGCCTCTTTTTTTACAAATCTTAGCCGCTTCAAAAGAGGTAATTCCGTTATCAACGGTTATTATCAAATCTCCATCAATTCTCTCAAGCAATTTCG
Source organism: Nautiliaceae bacterium (assembly GCA_027063595.1). Taxonomy (GTDB): domain Bacteria; phylum Campylobacterota; class Campylobacteria; order Campylobacterales; family Nautiliaceae; genus Caminibacter. The sequence goes on from JAMORJ010000060.1 coordinate 3,788, forward strand.
AAGTTAATCCATATCCTTCTTCAAATCTATCCGGAATTACAACCTCAACGTCAATTCCCATTTTTTCAAAAAACAATTTCATTATAGCACTACTTACAACTCCATCTACATCGTAATCTCCAACCACAACTATCTTTTTATTTTTATACTCACAAATTAAACTAGCCGCTTCTTCAATATTTTCAAGCAAAGAAAAATGAGGAAGATTAAGAGAATTTATTTCGTCAATTCTACTTGAGAGAATCTTTCTTATTTTTTCTTTCGTTAACATTTTCTATATTTATAAGCATTTTCTACAAAAGCCATTATTACCTTATTTGGATTTCTTAATTTATTGCTAAATTCCGGATGAAACTGAACTCCCACAAACCAAGGATGATTTTTTATTTCAACCGCTTCTATAAGCCCTTCTTTACTTTTTCCACTTATTATCATTCCGTTTTTTTCAAGCAAATCTTCATAAGCGCCGTTAACTTCATATCTATGGCGATGTCTTTCAATTACTTTATCAGTTTTATAAGCATCATAAAGTTTCGTTCCTTCTTTTACCAAACACTCATACCCTCCAAGTCTCATCGTTCCTCCAAGAGGAGAAGTATGAGTTCTAATTTGTTTCTCACCACTAGCATCAATAAATTCATCAATCAAATAAACAACAGGCTCTTTTGTATCTGGGTCAAATTCTTGAGAATTTGCATTTTCTATACCGCAAACATTTCTTACAAATTCTATTACAGCAAGTTGCATACCAAGACAAATTCCAAGATATGGTATTTTATTCTCTCTTGCGTATTTTATCGCCTTTAATTTTCCCTCAACTCCTCTTTCCCCAAAGCCTCCAGGCACAAGAATTCCACTAACTTCGCTAAATCTTTCGGCTATTTCTTCTTCGCTCATTTTTTCAAGTTCTTCAGAATCAACCCAATCAATATTTACTTTCATATCAAGATGAGCACCAGCATGAATCAAAGCTTCAATTAAAGACTTGTAAGACTCTTTTAATTTTAAATATTTTCCCACAAAAGCAATTTTTACCTCTTTTTGAGGTGAGATTATTTTTTTAACCAAATAATTCCACTCGCTCATATCAGGATGAAGTTCCCCTAAATCCAACTTCCTTGCAATCGGTTTTAAAATATCTTGATTTAAAAAATTCAAAGGCACTTGATAGACCGTTGGTGCATCTACTGCTTCAATTACGCTATCCCTATCCACATCACAAGCATCTGCAAGTTTTTCTTTTAGAGATTTTGGAAGAGGTTTTTCCGTTCTTGCTACTATCATATGAGGAGTAATTCCTATTCTTCTTAACTCCTGAACACTATGTTGCGTTGGTTTGGTTTTAAGCTCTCCTGCGGCTTTAATATAAGGAATTAAAGTTACGTGAACAAACATTGCATTACTGCTTCCAACTTCTTGTTTTAATTGTCTTACGGCTTCTAAAAAAGGCAATCCTTCAATATCTCCAACCGTTCCCCCAAGCTCAACTACAACTATATCAACATCTTTTGCTACTTCTTTTATTCTACTTTTAATTTCGTCCGTAATATGTGGAATAATTTGAACCGTTTTTCCAAGATAATCTCCTCTTCTTTCCTTTTCAATTACACTTAAATAAACTTGCCCTGTAGTAAAATTATTTTTTTTACTTAGATTTTTATTTAAAAATCTTTCATAATTCCCAATATCAAGATCAGTCTCAGCTCCATCTTCGGTTACAAATACTTCTCCATGCTCAAAAGGAGACATTGTTCCCGGATCAACGTTTATATAAGGATCAATTTTTACCATCGAGACTTTAAAGCCGCTATGCTGAAGCAAAGTCGCTATAGAAGCCGAAGTAATTCCTTTACCAAGAGAGCTTAATACACCGCCCGTTACAAAAATATATTTACTCATACTTTGCCTTTTTTATTGAAATTATATCATTTAATCAACTCAATTTCCTTACTAAAATAAGCAGGCAAACTATCGTATGGATTTGGTAAAGTATCATCAGTTATATACATGTATTTACATTTATATTTTTTTAAAATTACTTTCATTTGATTTTCGTTTGCCCCATAAACTATCAACGAAGATTTATTAAAGCATATCTCATCGTTTAATTTAGAAACATCGTTTTCATATACTACTATATTATCAGCTATGTTAAAATAAGCTTTATGCGGCACAACTCCAGGATTTAAAACCACTAAATAATCACCTTTTGAATTTATATATCTTTTTAAATTTTGATAATATTTTAACTTCTTAACATCGCTTGCTGCTTCGTCTATAAAAAAACCCTTAATGTTAGGATAAAACTTAAGCCAAGTATCAATATCCTTTTTTACTTCTTTAAAGTTTCTATTTCCCCATTTCGTATAAACGTATCCAATTGGAATTTTATTATTTTTTACTAATTCAAAGATAAATTTCTTATAATTTTTATCCACTCTATTTCCAGGCCCATTGAGAGGATTAATTATCGCTATCATATTAATTTTTAATTTTACAAGTTTTT
>JAMORJ010000061.1 GCA_027063595.1 Nautiliaceae bacterium
TTTTAAGATGGTATATTTCAGGACATGCTCCTTGGTCTGATGCGTATGAATCCATCGTATTTATTGCATGGGGCGCGGCTTTTGCTTCTCTTGTATTTTTCCGCCGTTCAATGCTTGCGCTTGGTGGAGGGCTTTTTGTTGCTGGTATGTTTATGATGGTGGCGCATTTAAACAATATAAACCCTCAAATTACAAATCTTGTGCCGGTGCTTAAGAGTTATTGGCTATTAATTCACGTTGCGGTAATTACTTCAAGTTATGGGTTTTTAGCCGTTGGTGCGATGCTGGGATTTTTAAATTTAATTTTGTTTGCCTTAAAAGATAAGTTTAATCTTGAAAAGCAAATTAAAGAATTTAACAATATTATTTACATAGCACTTTACATTGGGCTTGCTCTTTTAAGTATTGGGACGTTTCTTGGAGGAGTTTGGGCAAATGAGAGCTGGGGAAGATATTGGAGTTGGGATCCAAAAGAGACTTGGAGTTTAATTTCTATGATTGTGTATGCTATTGTAATTCATAGTAAAATGATTCCAAAAATGAAAGGCGAATTTATCTTTTCTCTTTTAAGCTTTTTAGCATTTTTTTATATTCTTTTTACATATTTCGGAGTAAATTTCTATATTGCTCAAGGACTTCATAGTTATGGTCAAGGTGTTGCGGATGGATATGGATGGGTAAATATTTTATTTATAGGAATGGGAGCTTGGTTTTTTGTTGTTTTGGTAGGAGTATTTAGTGCGGTTATGCAAAAGTTTGATATGGGAATTAAGGAATTAAATGAAAAAAATGATTATCATCCAGAATATAAGGAGAAAAAATGATATGTGAGTTATGCGGGAGTGATGTTGATGTTTCCCCTTTTAGGGTTGAACCAAAAGATGAGTATGTAAATTTGTGTAAAACATGTAAAAGTCAAATTGAAAGTTCTAATCTTGATGAAAACCATTTTCAATGTTTAAACGATAGTATGTGGAGTGAAAAGAGCGCCGTTAAAGTCTTAACTTATAGGCTTTTAAAAAAATTAGGAAGAAATGATTTGATTGATATGATGTATCTTGAGCCTGACGAATTGGCTTGGGCTGAAACTGAAATGGAAGAAAAATTTGATAGTGTTGGTAATAAATTAAATAATGGCGATAATGTAATGGTCATTAAAGATTTAAATATAAAGGGAGGAGGTGTTATAAAAAGAGGTAGCGTATTTAAAAATATTCGTTTAGGAGATACTCCAGGACATATTTTGGCAAAAAATGTTTATATAAAAACGGAGTTTGTTAAAAAGGTTTAAGGATGTATTTTGTAATAAGTTTTAATTATAGAAATTCGGATGTGGTTTTAAGAAGTAAATTATCAAGCTTAAAACTTGAAGATTTTGCCGATTTTAAGGAAGTGTTGCTTTTATCTACCTGTAATAGGGTAGAAGTTATGTTTGATAGAAAGAGAGATTTAAATGAGCTTTATGAAAAAGTTTTTTCGAAAGTAATTAGTAAAGATGAAATGAAAAAAGCTGAAATTTACGAAGATGACATGGCGATTGAACACGTTTTTAAAGTTGCTTCCTCTCTTGATTCGATGGTTGTTGGTGAGACGCAAATAACAGGTCAGCTTAAAGATGCATTTACGGAAGCTTATGAAAAACATTTTATAGGGCAAGATTTAACAAGACTTATTCATTTTTCTTTTAAATGTGCCAAAAAGGTTAGAAATCAAACCCAAATTTCCGCTGAACCGGTTAGTGTTGCAAGTATTGCAGTAAGAATGGCAAAAGAAAAGTTAAACGATTTAAGCGGGTATAGTGCCATTGTGGTTGGGGTTGGAGATACGGCAAGAATCGTTTGTAAAAACTTAATAAAAGAAGGCGTTAATATTATTTTGGTTAATAGAACGGTTGAAAATGCGTTTTCTTTAAAAGAAGAACTTGGAGATGAGGTTAATATTGATGTCCATTCTATTGAAAGTTTGCCAAAGCTTATTAACAATTATAGGCTTCTTTTTTCGGCTACGGCTTCAAATTATCCGATTATAAGGAAAGAATTCGTAAAACCAACTAAATTTAAAAGACTTTGGTTTGATTTGGCTATTCCAAGCGATATAGAAGATATTGAGTGTGTTAATATAGAAATAATTAGAGTGGATGACTTAAAAGAAATAAGCGAGAAGAATTTAGAAAAAAGGAAAAAAGAGCTAATTAGCGCAAACGAAATGATTAAAAGATGTGTAAAAGAATTTAAAAAATATCTCCAATCTGTTGAAATCGAGCCTGTTATTAAATTTTTACAAGATAAAGCAAAAGATTGTGCAAAAAGTGCGTTAGAAAATGCAGTTAAAAAGAAATATATTCCAAAAGAGCTTGAAGAAGAGGTTGAAAAAGTTTTACATAATGCATTTAAAAGATTCTTACATCATCCAAATATTACTCTTAGAAAGATGAGCGAAAGTGCAGAAGTCGATATTTTCGTATCCGTAATAAAAAGGCTTTTTGGAGAAAACGATTTAAAGATGGATATGAACAAATGTGAATATCATATGGAAAAAGGAATATTTAAATAAAGGATTAAAATGGGTAAAATTTTTATTGATGCTTGTTTTGGTAAAGAGACTCCTTATACTCCCGTGTGGATGATGAGGCAAGCAGGAAGATATTTGCCTGAATATATGGAAGTTAGGAAAAAAGCGGGAGATTTTCTTACGATGACTAAAAGTCCAGAAATGGTAGCGGAAGTTACGCTTCAGCCAATCGATATTCTTGATGTAGATGCGGCTATTCTTTTTAGCGATATTTTGAATCTTCCAATGGAGATGGGACTTCCTTTAAGATTTGAAAAAGGAATTGGTCCTATTTTTGATAAAACCATTAGCTCTATTGAGGACATTGAAAAGTTGGATTCTAATGCTGATGAAAAAATTTCTTATGTATATGAAGGAGTTAAATTAATAAAACAAAGACTTCCTGAAAATAAAGCTTTAATAGGTTTTTGTGGAAGTCCTTGGACGGTTTCTACTTATATGGTGGAAGGAAGAGGATCTAAACAATATGCTAAGATAAAAAAAATGGTATATTCAAATCCTGAAATTCTTCATAAGCTTCTTGAATTTGTAACTAAAGAATCAATTGAATATCTTTTAAAACAAATTGATGCTGGAGCCGATGCTGTAATGATTTTTGATAGTTGGGGCGGAGCTCTTGAGAGGGAGAAATTTTTTGAGTTTTCTTGGGAATATATGAAAAAAATGGCTAAAGTTTTAAAAGAAAAATATCCTAATGTGCCAGTTATAGGTTTTTCTAAAGGAGTTGGACTTTATATGGACGAAATGGATGGAGAATTTGATGTAATTGGGATTGATTGGAATACTCCAATGGATTATGCTTTAAATATTTTTAAGGATAATTATACTCTTCAAGGGAATATGGATCCAACAAGACTTTATAGTAAAAGTGCGACAAAAGAAGCGGTTATTAAAATTGCTGAGATTATGAAAGGTCATAGACATATTTTTAATTTAGGACATGGAATTTTACCTGATGTACCGGTTGAAAATGCAAAATATTTTGTAAATTTGTGTAAAGAAATAAGTGCAAAATTAAGGGAGGAGAGATGAATTTAAGAAGATTAAGGCTTAATAGCAATATTAGAGATTTAGTAAGGGAAAATTACGTAACAAAAAATGATTTAATTATGCCGATTTTTATTAAAGAAGGGCTTGAAGGTAAAAATGAAATTAAATCGATGCCAGGGATTTATCAGTTTGGAGAGGATGCGTTTTTGGATGAAGTTAATGAATGCATAGAGCTTGGTATAAAAGCTGTTATTTTATTTGGTATTCCAAAATTGAAAGATTCTTGTGGTAGTGATGCATTGGATGAAGAAGGGCTTATTGCAAGAAGTGTTAGAAAAATAAAAGAGACTTTTAAAGATAAAATAGCTGTAATTACGGATTTGTGTTTTTGTGAATTTACTGATCATGGACATTGCGGGATAATTAATCCTAAATTAAAAACCGTAGATAACGATGCTACTTTGGAAATTAGCGCAAAACAAGCCATAATTCATGCAAAAGCTGGAGCTGATATGATAGCTCCAAGTGGGATGATGGATGGAATTGTAGCTACTTTAAGGGAAGCTCTTGATAGCAATGGATTTTCCCATATTCCAATAATGAGCTATTCTACGAAATTTGCAAGTAGTTTTTATGGACCTTTTAGAGACGCTGCCGAATCGGCTCCCGTAGCAAATGAATATTTGCCAAAAGATAGAAAAACTTATCAAATGGATATTGCAAATTCAAGAGAAGCCTTGCTTGAGAGTATTATTGATGAGAATGAGGGAGCTGATATTTTAATGGTAAAACCGGCTCTTGCTTTTATGGATATAATTAAAGAGATTAAAGAAAATACTCTAAGACCACTTTGCGTTTATAATGTAAGCGGAGAATATTCAATGGTAAAAGCAGTTGCTCTTAATGGATGGATGGATTATGAAAGTTTGATGATGGAAATTTTAACGAGTTTTAAAAGAGCCGGAGCCGATATGATTATTAGTTATCACAGCAAAGATGCCGCAAAACTTTTATAAATTTAGCTATAATTAACAAAACGAATTTAAAAGGAGTTAAATGAAATTGACAATAGCTACTCGTGGTTCTAAACTTGCTTTATGGCAAGCCGAATGGGTAAAAAAAAGATTAGAAAAGCTTGGGCATGAGGTTGATTTGAAAATAGTTACTACTACAGGAGATAAGATACTTGATAAACCTCTTGCCGAAATTGGAGGAAAAGGATTATTTATTAAAGAAGTTGAAGAAGCTTTATTAAGAGGAGAAGCTCAAATTGCAGTACATTCTCTAAAAGATTTTCCAACTCAGTATGATACTGAACATTTTACTCTTGCTGCTATTCCAAAAAGAGAAGCGGTTGAAGATGTATTTTTATCTGAAACTTTTGAAACTTTAGCTGAGCTTCCTCATAACGCCGTGGTTGGAACAAGCTCTATTAGAAGAGCAATGCAACTTAAAGCATTTAGAGAAGATTTGGTAATAGCCGATTTAAGAGGAAATGTTGATACAAGAATTAATAAGTTAAAAAGAGGCGAATATGATGCCATTATTTTAGCGTATGCTGGAGTAAAAAGGCTTGATATTTTAAAAGAAATTAAATATTTTGAAGTGCTTGATACCGATATTATGGTTCCGGCAATGGGACAAGGAGCGCTTGGTATTGAAACTATTAAGGATGATGAAGTTATAAAAGCCGTAAAACCTTTAAATGATTTATGGACTCAAGTTGAGGTAACCATTGAGAGAGATTTTGTGGATGAACTTAATCTTGGATGTCATGCTCCAGTTGGAGTTAATGCTAAAATTATGGTAGATGATTCTATTAAGATTAAGGCCGCTATTTTGAGTAAAGACGAAAAAGTAGTAAAAAAAGAACTTGTAGTGCCATTTGATGAATGGCAAATGGCTGGAAGAGAATTTGCAAAAGAGTTTAAGGAATATTTATGAGTAAAATAGATTTTAAAAAACTTTCTCGTTTTTCTCGTCACGCTCCAAGATATACATCTTATCCAACGGCGGTGGAGTTTAAGGAATTAACGCCTGAAGATATAATTCCTCATTTAAAAAGCAATAAACCCCTTAGTCTTTATTTTCATTTACCGTTTTGTAAAAGCGCGTGTTATTTTTGTGGATGTAATGTTGTATATACTTCTAAAGCCCAAAAGAGAAGAAGATATATAGATTATTTAAAAAAAGAGCTTGATATTTGGGCAAAATATCTTGATACAAATAGAATTGTAAGGCAACTTCATTTTGGAGGAGGAACCCCTACCTTTTTTACTCCTGAAGAACTTGAAGAGGTTTATGAGCTTATTTATTCTCATTTTAAGAATTTTGAAAAAGATGCCGAAATTAGTGTAGAAATTGATCCAAGATTTTTTTCTCAAGAGCATATGGATGTAATGAAGAAATATGGAGTAAATAGGGTAAGTTTTGGAGTTCAAGATTTTAACGAAAAAACTCAAATTGCAGTCAATAGACTTCAAAGTTTTGAAATAACCAAAAAAGCTGTTGATATAGCAAGAGAAGCTGGGGTAGAATCTATTAATATAGATTTGATTTATGGGCTTCCTTATCAAACGCTTGAGAGTTATAAGAAAACTTTAGAAAAAGTAAAGGAACTTGATCCGGATAGACTTGCGGT
>JAMORJ010000062.1 GCA_027063595.1 Nautiliaceae bacterium
AATTAGAATGGCTCTTCCTACTATTAAGTATCTTTTAGATAACGAGTGTAAAATTGTTATAGCTTCTCATCTTGGTAGACCAAAAGGAGAATTTAACGAAAAATATTCTTTAAAGCCTGTAGCAAAAAGGCTTTCTCATTTATTAAAACAAGACGTTATTATGGCTAAAGACGTTGTTGGAGAAGATGCAAAAGCTAAAGCGGCTAATCTTCAAGAAGGAGAAGTTTTACTTCTTGAGAATGTAAGATTTGATAGCCGAGAAACTAAAAACGATGAAGGCTTTGCAAAAGAGCTTGCCGAATTTGGAGACTTTTATGTAAATGATGCTTTTGGGGTAAGTCATAGAGCTCATGCTAGCGTTGAAGCAATTACCAGATTTTATGACGAATGTCATAAAGCGGCTGGATTTTTATTGCTTAAAGAAATAAATTTCTTTCATAAGCTTCTTCAAAAACCGGTTAGACCTTTTGTTGCGGTTATTGGAGGAAGCAAAGTTAGCGGAAAACTTCAAGCGTTAATTAATTTGCTTCCAAAAGTAGATAAGATGATTATTGGTGGAGGTATGGCTTTTACTTTTTTAAAAGCGATGGGATATAATGTGGGTAAAAGTTTAGTAGAAGATGATTTGATAGATGAGGCTTTAAAAATTATGGCAGAAGCTAAAAGGCTTGGAGTTAAATTTTATTTGCCTGTAGATATAGTAGTAGCCGATAAGTTTGCCGAAGATGCGATGGTTAAATACGTAACTTTTCAAGAAATACCTGATGAATGGATGGGGCTTGATATAGGACCAGCAAGCGTTAGGTTATTTGGAGAAGTATTATGGGATGCTCAAACTATTCTTTGGAATGGACCAATGGGCGTATATGAAATGGATAAATTTAGTAGAGGAACTTTTAAAATTTCTCATGAAATTGCAAGAAGTCATGGAATTAAGGTAGTTGGAGGAGGAGATACGGCAGATGCGGTTCAAAGAGCGGGAGATGATGAAGAAATGACTTTTATATCAACTGGAGGTGGAGCAAGCTTAGAACTTTTAGAAGGCAAAAAGCTTCCGGGAATTGCAGCTTTAGAAGTAGAAGAAGATGTGGAGTGTTAATATGATAGTAGCGGCAAATTTTAAAATGAATAAGACAAGAAAAGAGACAATCGAATATTTAAAAGAACTTAAAAAAATCGATTTTGAAGATGTGGTGGTTAGGGTTTATCCTCCATGTAGCGCTTTGATAGAAGATGAAATAGTTGGAGCTCAAAACGCTTATCCAGCTAATAACGGGGCTTATACCGGAGAAATTGGGCTTGAACAATTAAAAGAATTTAAAATCGATAAAATTTTATTAGGGCATAGCGAAAGAAGAAATATTTTAGGCGAATCTCAAGAATTTATTGCTAAAAAGTTTAATTTTTATAAGGAACAAAATTTTGAGATTATTCTATGTATTGGGGAAAAGCTTGAAGTTAGAAAAAAAGGAATAAAAGCCGTAGTTGAAGTTTTAAAATCTCAACTTGAAGGGATTGATTTAGGGTATGAGAAATTAATTATTGCGTATGAGCCTGTTTGGGCTATTGGAAGTGGAATTAGCGCAAGTGTTGAGGAAATTAGGCAAACTCATTTGGAAATTAGAAAAATGACAAATCAACCTATTTTGTATGGTGGAAGCGTAAAATTGAGTAATATTAAAGAAATTTTAAATATTCAAAATGTAGATGGAGTATTGGTTGGAAGTGCGAGTTTAGATGTTGAAGTTTTTAAAAAAATGATTGAAATAGCAAAGGAGATAAAATGATAATGAAAGGTAAAAAAGGACTTATTATTGGTGTAGCGAATAATCGTTCAATTGCATATGGAATTGCAAAGGCGTGTAAAAGAGAAGGTGCGGAGGTGATTTTAACTTATCAAAATGATAAACTGAAAAAAAGGGTAGAAAAGGTTGCCGATGAGCTTGAAGTAAAGCATATTTATCCTCTTGATGTTACTAAAGAAGAGGAAATAAATGCTCTTAGAGAATCTATTGAAAAAGATTATGGTAAAATTGATTTTTTAGTTCATTCTGTGGCGTTTGCTCCAAGAGAAGCTCTTGATGGGAAATTTATAAATACTTCAAAAGAAGCTTTTAATATAGCAATGGAGATTAGCGTATATTCTTTAATTGAACTAACTCAAAAACTTTTGCCGATAATTAATGAGGGAGGAAGTATTTTGACTTTAACGTATATTGGTTCAACTCGATATATTCCTCATTATAACGTAATGGGAGTTGCAAAAGCGGCGCTTGAAGCAAGTGTTAGGTATTTAGCTGTGGATTTGGGAGAGAAAAAAATTAGAATAAACGCTTTAAGTGCTGGACCTATAAAAACTTTAGCAGCAAGCGGTATAGGAGATTTTAGCGAAATACTTAAATATAACGAAAAAAATTCTCCTCTTAGAAAAAACGTAACAATTGAAGAAGTTGGAAATTCTGGAATGTATTTATTAAGTGATTTAAGCTCCGGAGTTACTGGCGAAGTTCATTATGTAGATGCTGGATATCATCTCATGGGAATGCCTCTTTATGAAGATTAAATTTAGTTTAATTTTGCACAAAAATAGCACAAAAGTATTTGATTTTTTTTTTATTTGTCGATATAATACTGAGACAAAAAATAAACTAAAAGGAGAGAGAATGCTAAAAAAATTGTCTTTAGCAGCTGTAATAGCTATGGGTGCAATGAGTGTAGCAAGTGCTACTCCATTAACTGAGGCTATTAAAAATGTTAATTTAAGCGGAATGTTGAGAATTAGATATTACAATGTAAAAACTGAGGACACTAATAGTATGTGGAGAACAAACGGAATTTTCATTTTTACTGTTCCAGTAGATGAAAACATTAAGTTTGTATTTAGAAATTCTACTCAAACTTATATTAAACATACAGAATCAAATGATGGGCGTGTAGATGCTAGTACAGTTGATTCAACTATGGTTAACAATCTTCTTTTTATGAAATATAGCAATGGTGGATTGAACTTAATGGCAGGTAAACTTCCTGTAGCTACACCAATTACAAGCGTTGATCCTGCAACACCTTCACACGGAGCTGGTGCAATAGCTTCATATAACTTAGGAAATGGATTTACTGTAGCTGCTGCTTATGTAGAAGCTCTTAAACATGCATCACCATATTCTCCTGAATGGGCAGAAAAATTTGATAAAGATACATATAATTATGCTGGAAATGTTATAAATAACGATGTGTATGCATTAGCAGGTATGTATAAAGGAGATGGAGTTGATGCTCAATTATGGTATTTTAAAGTTGAAAATCTTTTAAAACATGACGTAATATTAAGCGCTAATGTTGATATTTCTCAACTTGCAAATCTTGATGGCGTTAAATTAGGAGTGCATTTTGATTATGCAAATTCTAAACTTGACGATACAGCTATAGATGCAGTTGGCGCTAAATTAGCTGGTACTTCGATAGATACTGCTTATGAAAATGGAGATTACGATACTGGTAATAAAGCTTTCTACAATATTAATGTAAAAGCTGGAATGGATATGGCTGATGTAAGAGTTGGGTATGCAAAAACAAATAAAAAAATAGGTGTTATTGATTTATCTGTAGATTCACCTTTAGCAAATAGTCAAGCTGCTACTTATAATGATTATGATATAGCAAATTACACTGATACTCATATGTATTATGCCGATGTTACTTTTAAACCAATGGATAAAGTAAGCGCAACATTGGCGTATTCACATATCAAAAATAAAGTAGTTGATGATAAAAATAAAGACTGGACTGCAAAAGTAACTTATTCATACAACAAAAAATTAAGCTTTGAAGCATTGTATGATCACACTAAATGGGACAGCGATAAAGATGCAACAAAAACAGTAAGAATTGAAGCTAAATATAAATTCTAATTTTTTGGGCTTTTTGCCCTTTTTTCTTTTAAAAAAAGGTGTCTGAGAGTTACTTTTTAATTTTTTGATTTTAAAGTTTTTTTCTTAATTTTTCGTGATCTAATACTTTTATAGCTTTTTCACAATAACAAACAATGCCTTCGTTTTTTAGTTTACTTAAAATTCTACTAAGCGTTTCAGCAGACATGTTAAGCTCTTTTGCTAAGAGGTATTTTTTCTTTTTTATGAACCTATGGGGAAAGTTTAAAAGGGCATGAATTACTCTTTTTGTTGAATCAAACTTTTGAAGTTTATTAAATTCAATTTCTTGGACTATTTGGTTGCTTAACATTTTTATTATTCTATCGCTAAATGGTGGATTTGAGATATATTTTTTAAATTTTGAATAATCTATTAGGATAATTTCACTCTCACTCTCGCTTTTTGCATTTAAGCAATAAGGTCTGTTTTGTATTTGCGCGATTAGTCCAAAAATATCTCCGCATCCAAATTGATTTTTTGGAATTATGTTTCCTTTTAAATCAACATCATACATTAAAACTTGTCCTTGATAAATTCCATAAAAGTAATTGCTTTTTTCGTTTTCATAAAAAATTATTTCGTCTTTGTGGTATTTTTTTAGAGAACAAAAAGAAGAAATTTCTTCTAAAATGGAGTCTTCGATGTTAAAAAAAAGAGAAATTTTTTTTAATTTGTTAATCATTCTTCGATTCTGATATAGTTAATTGGTTTGATAACGAATTCTTGTTTTTCTATTTCTTTAATTGCTTTTTTAATTTCTTTTTCTTTACATTTATGAGTAGAAAATAAAAGTTTTACGTATTTTTCTTTTGGTTTTTGTAAAAACGAAGCAATTGAGATATTGTTGCTTGCTAAAATATGGGCTATTTTTTCAAGTACTCCGATTTTATCGTTTACCGCAATTCTTAAATAATATTTGCTTTCAATTTCTTCAATAGGTTTTAAACTTAAATTTTCTATTTCAAGTGGAATTTTGTATCCAAGCATAGGAGAGTTATTGCCTCTTACAATTTCTATTATGTCGCTAATAACAGCACTTGCTGTTGGATTTCCTCCAGCTCCGGGACCATAATACATAGTCTCACCTACTACGTCTCCTTTAACACTTATGGCGTTCATTACTCCTTCTACTTTTGAAATCATTTCTTCTTTTTTAATGAGTGTTGGATGAACTCTAAGTTCTATTTGATTTTTGACTTTTTTTGCAATTCCTAGAAGTTTTATTTCATATCCAAATTCTTTTGCAAACTCAATATCCGTTAAGTTAATGTTTTCAATTCCTTCTATCAATATATCTTCTGGTTTTGCATCAATATTATATGCTATGCTTGCTAATATTAAAAGTTTATGAGCTGCATCAAATCCTCCTACGTCAAAAGTTGGATTGGCTTCTGCGTATCCTTTTTCTTGAGCTTCTTTTAAAACTTCTTGGTAGTTTCTACCTTTTTTCATTTCTGTCAAAATATAGTTGCATGTTCCATTAATTATACCCTTTATTTCCAAAATGTGATTTGCGCTAAGACCATCTCTTAAAGCTTTAATAATTGGTATTCCTCCAGCAACGCTTGCTTCGTATTCAAAAGGGGTTTTTGCTATTTTTTGAAGTTCAAATCTATGGTATGCAAGTAAAGCTTTATTTGCTGTAACAACCGCTTTGTTGTTTAAAAGAGCATCTTTTACTATCTCATATGCTTTATCAACTCCTCCTATTAATTCAACTACTATATCTATTTCTGGATCTTGAGTTACTTCTTTATAGTTGGTAGTTAAAGGAATATTTATGTCTCTTTTTTTGTTTAAGTTTTTCACAACTCCTTTTACTACTTTTATTTCTTTTCCGGCTCTTGCTTTGATGATTTCTTTATTTTTTTCTAGATTTTTAATTACAGCTTCTCCTACAGTTCCAACTCCAATAATTCCTATCTTAACCATTTTTTCCCTTAAAATGTTTGTTTATGATTTCTTTTACTTCTTCTTCTGTAAGTTTTACTTTTTGAGCGATGGTTTTAGTATCGATTCCAAGCTCGTAATAAGCTAAAATTTTTCCTTCTATTCTTCCTTGTTGAAGTCCTTGTTGAAGTCCTTGTTGAAGTCCTTGTTGAAGTCCTTGTTGAAGTCCTTGTTGAAGTCCTTGTTGAAGTCCTTGCTCTAATCCTTTTTGCATTCCTTTTTCTAGTCCAATTTCATAGCTTGGCAAATCTTCCCAAGTTAAGTTTTGAAGTCCCATTTCTGCCTCCTTTACTTCTTCTTTTAAATTTCT
>JAMORJ010000063.1 GCA_027063595.1 Nautiliaceae bacterium
AACTAAGTATTCAATTGAGCTAATATCATCTTTTATAACATAATCTAAAATTCCATTTCTAACTTTATCACTCAAATCAAAATTTTCATTTAACGTCATCAAAATAACATCTAATCCCTTATTAATTAAATATTCAATATGCTCTCCTCTGCTATCTGGCAAATTCAAATCACAAACATACAAATCATAACTTCCATCTATCTTCTTTAATTCTTCAAAACTTGAGACTATATCACAGTGAGTATGAAGGAGATATTTTTCAAGATGAGTCTTTAAAGTTTTTGCATAAACGAGGCTATCCTCTACTATTAATATTTTCAAATTAAAACCTTTTTTTTTGACGAAATTATAAAAAAAAAGGAGAGAAATTAGCAAGAATAAGTAGTAATAAATTCATATGGATGCGGTCTTCCCTCCCATGGCCATATTTCAGATTCAAATTTAAAGTGTTGATAAGTTTGAATAAATTCTTCTGTCATTACATTACCTTGCTTGAACAACTCTTTATTTTTTAACATCTCTTCAACAGCTTCTCTTAGAGTATGAGGCATTTGTCTAATACCTTTTTCTCTAATTTCATCAAGAGTTAATTCAAACAGGTCTATTTCCATTGGTTCACCAGGATCAATTTCTTTTTTGATCCCTTCAAGTCCAGCCATTAAAAGTGCTGTAAACGCTAAATATGGACAAGATGAGCTATCTGGGAATCTAAATTCAGCCCTTACAGATTTTTCACCAGCTCCCCATGGAATTCTACAGCTTGCACTTCTATTTCTAGCAGAGTATGTAAGAATTGATGGAGCTTCAAATCCAGGAATTAATCTTTTATACGAGTTTGTAGAAGCATTCGTAAATGCTGCAACCGCTGGAGCGTATTTTAAAACACCTCCAATAAAATTAAGTCCAAGTTTACTTAAATTTGCATATCCATCTCCATAGAAAAGGTTTTTACCATTTTTCCATAAAGAAATGTGAGTATGCATTCCGCTTCCATTATCTCCATAAAGCGGTTTTGGCATAAATGTAGCAGTTTTACCATTTAAATGAGCTACCATTTTTACAACATATTTAAGTTTTTGAACATTATCAGCTGCTTCCACTAAAGTTCCAAATTTAACACCAATTTCACCTTGCCCTTGAGCAACTTCATGGTGTAATACATATACTTCAAGCCCTATTTCTTTTAATACTTTTGCCATTTCTGCTCTTAAATCCATCATAGAATCAACTGGAGGTACAGGGAAATATCCACCTTTTGTTCTTGGTCTATGCCCAATATTGAGTTCGTCTCCAAACTCTGCTATATAGTCGTTCCATGCACCTTCTGCTGTATCTACTTCATAACATTGAGCGTTAATTTCATCTCTTACAATTACGTTTTCAAATACAAAAAATTCATTTTCAGGTCCAAAATACGCAACATCCGCTATACCTTGTTCTTCCATATATTTTAATGCTTTTTTAGCAATGCTTCTTGGGCATTTTTCATATGGAGTCCCATCCACGTTATAAACATCACAAAATACTACCATTGTAGGATCAGCTGTAAAAGGATCAACAAAATGAGTTCCAATTTCAAGATCTGGTTTTAATACCATATCAGATTTGTTAATTGGTTGCCAAGCTGGAATTGAACTACCATCAAATGGAAGACCATTTCTTAACAAATCTTCATCAATCGCGTCAATATCATATGTTACGTGATGCCAAGTTCCTTTAATATCAGTAAATCTAAAATCAATAAATTCAATTTCTTTTTCTTTACATTCTTGTAAAAACTCTTTTATTTTCATTTGTTCTCCTTTGAAGGTTTTGGTAGTATTATATCACAACAAAACTTTATAAGTTTAAAAAAATTGTATAATTTTTAATCAATGGAGGAAAAATGGAGATAATCGAAACTATTCTTTTTGACAAAGAATTAAAAAACTTCGAATATCATTTAAATAGAGTGAAAAACACCTGTGAGTATTTTAAATGGAAATTCGATAAAGAATGGTTAAAATTAGAAGAAAAAATTGCTTTCAAACAAAAACCTCTAAGAGTTAGAATAACTTATAATCAATTTGGAATCAAAGAAATAGAACTTTTTGACATCAAAAAAAGAGAATTCAAAAGTTTTAGAGCAATTGAAATAAATTTTAATTATTTTCTTAAAAAGAAAAATAGAAAACATTTTAAAAAGCTTCATAACACCTATCCAGAAGACGAATTTATTTTAATAAAAAACAATTTAATTACCGATACTACAATTTCAAACTTAGCCTTTTTTGACGGAAAAGATTGGCTAACTCCAAAATATCCTCTTCTTAAAGGCACAAAAAGAGAAGAATTGCTTCAAAAAAAATTACTTAAAGAAACAAACATTCATAAAAGCGATTTAAAATATTTTAAGAAAATAGCAATGATTAACGCAATTTTGGGATTTAAAGAAATTAAAAATTTTGATATAATCTTTTAAAAAGGAAAAAAATGAACTGGGACTTAAGCGCTCTGTTTTCTTCAATTATTGAAGCTGAAGAATTCCTAAAACAAGCAAAATTTAAAGCTATAGAATTTGAGAAAAAATACAAAAACCGTCTTTATACCCTAAATCCTCAAGAATTTATAGAAGTTTTAAAAGAATATGAAGAAATTTTAGAAAACGTAGCAAGAGCAATGACCTACATATTTTTAGAATTTGCAACCGACTCAAGCAAAGGACATTTTCTATCAAAATTTCAACAATTAGCAACCGAAGTAGAAGAACATTTAATATGGTTTGAACTTGAGTTTATTCATCTTCCAATAGATAAACAACAAAGATTTATAGATAACGCCGGAATTTATAAATATTATTTAATTTATCTCCAAGAAGAAGCCCCTTTTAAATTAAGCGAAAAAGAAGAAAAAATACTAATGAAAAAAGAATTAACTTCAAATAGCGCTTTTGTAAGATTATTTGACGAGACTATTTCAAAAATGAAATTTTTTTATGAAGGTAAATACCTAACCGAAGAAGAAATTCTCTCAAAACTCTATTTAAAAGATAGAAATCAAAGAAAAAAAGCTCAAGTAGCTTTAAGTCTTGGACTAAAAGAAAAAATAGACCTTTTAGGATACATTTACAATCAGGTAAAAAAAGATTGGAAAATCGAAAATGTAGATATTAGAGGATACGAAGAACCAGAAGACCCAAGACATTTAAACAATAGAGTTAGCAAAAAAAGTGTAAACGCTCTAATTAATACCGTAAATGAAAATACTCAAATCGTAGCTGATTATTATCATATAAAAAGAAAACTGCTTGGATACGAAACTTTATTTGATTATGACAGATACGCTCCAATTAAATTAACCGATAAAAACGAAGAGATTCCTTTTGAAAAAGCAAAAGAAATGGTATTAAATGCATTTAAAAACTTTTCAGATACTTTTTATGAAATCGCAAAAAAAGCGTTTGAAGAGAAATGGATTGACGTTTATCCAAAAGAAGGCAAACGAGGAGGAGCATTTTCTCACTCAGCTACTCCAAAAGCACATCCATATGTATTGTTAAACTACACAAATCAAAGAAGAGATGTATTTACTTTAGCTCACGAACTTGGTCATGCAATTCATCAATATTTGGCAAAAGAAGTTGGATATTTAAATCAAGATACGCCTTTAACAACGGCAGAAACTGCAAGCATTTTTGCTGAAATGCTTCTATTTGAAGAAATTAAAAAAAGTTTAACAAAAGAAGAATTAATCGAAACATACGCATCAAAACTTGAAGATATGTTCGCAACACTTTTTAGACAAATAGTTTTTACTAATTTTGAAAGAAGAGTTCATAGCTTTGATGAATTAAAAATAGACGAATTTAATAAAATCTGGATGGAAGAAAATCAAAAAATGTTTAAAGATAGCGTATTATTAACCGAAAATTATAAATATTGGTGGAGTTATATCCCTCATTTCATTCACTCCCCATTTTATTGCTATGCGTATTCATATGCTCAACTTCTTGTTTTAACGCTTTATAAACTTTATAAAGAAAACTTCCCTAATTTTGAAGAAAAATACATTAAATTTCTCTCTCAAGGAGGAAGCATTCCTCCAAAAAAACAATTTATAGAACTTTTTAATTTAGATATAGAAAAAGAAGATTTTTGGAAAAAAGGAATGGATGTAGTAAGAGAAATGCTAAAAGAATTTAAAGGACTTACAAATGATTATACAAAATCCTGAATTCCAAAAAATAAAAGAAAAACACGCAAGAGAAATTCTTTTCTTTCTGTTAGAAAATGCGGATGAATTTAACATTTTATGCAATTTAGAAGGAATTGAATTTAACCCAGCTCTTCCAGAGCATATAAGCAGCGCTTTTAAAGACGTAATTATGTTTGTTTTAGCAAATTATACACTTGAGAGCGCAAAGATTGAAGGTAAAAATTTAATATTTGAAGCAGGTTTTGGAGAAGAAAATTTTGGAAGCATAGTTAGCGTTCCAATAGAAAATATCATTCAGATAACTCAAAACGACACGCCACTTTTTATAAACATAGCAGCAACTCTTCCTAAACCAAAAAAACCAAAAAACCCTTTTATGCTAAATCCAAGAAACAAAAAACTTATGAGCGAATAAAATTCAAAATAGCCTCAATTTCTTTACTTTTTTCTTTATAAACCACATAAACTTTTCTTTTTAAATCCATTCCCTTAATTTTAGCAACAAACAATTTTTTTTCTCTTACTTCATCCTTTATAACCATTTTAGAAATTATGGAAACTACCTGCTCATTTGAATTCATAACGGTATATTTTAAAGCGGTTGAATTATGAACTACGCTTAAAATATTTAGTGTATCGCACCCAAAATGATGTTCTTCAAATACTTTTTTTATAAATTCTCTTGTGGAAGAATTTGGTTCTCTACAAATCATTTTGTAATTTTTTAAATCATCAAGCTCAATTGTAGGAGGCAAAGGTTTATTTGAAAAAACTACCAATTCATCCTCAAGCCACTCCACATAATTTAATCCGTCATTTTTTTTCTTGGTTACAAACGCCATATCAAGAGCCGAATTTTTTACATCTTCAAGCAAAGCGTCATTGTTTTTGATGATTAAATTAATTTCTTTGTTAATTAAAGTTTTATAGTATTTTATACATTCTGGTAGATTATAATTTCCAACGGTTGGACTTGCTCCAATTAAAAACGGCATATCAAGCTGTCTAAATTTATTTACTTTTTTATCAAAAGTTTTTAAAAACTCTTCAAATTCCTCAGCTATTTTTAAAAAATTTTGTCCTTCTTTAGTAAGAATAACCCCATTTTTTTTTCTCTCAAACAAACTAACTCCCAGATAATTTTCAAGAGTTCTTATTTGCTGAGTAACAGCTGGTTGAGAAACGCCTAAAACCTTACTTGCTTTTGAAAAACTATTATGCTTATTTATAACTAAAAAAGTATAAATTTTATCCAAATACTTTATTACCATCTCTCCCACTTTTTTTAGAGAATTATAACTAAAAGTTATCGAAATAATAAATTTTGATATAATTAAAATAAAAAGAGGAGTAAATGAAATTTTTAGACGAGTTAAATGAAGCACAAAAAAAAGCGGCAACTCATATCGACGGAGCTTTATTAATTTTAGCAGGAGCTGGTAGCGGAAAAACAAAAACAATTACAACAAGACTTGCCTATCTTCTTTCTCTTGGAATAGATCCGGCAAATACTCTAACCCTTACCTTTACAAACAAAGCCGCAAGCGAAATGAGAGAGAGAGCTTTGAGAATGATTGATTCAAATATAGTCTATCCTCCTTTGCTTCTAACTTTTCATAAATTTGGTCTTATGTTTTTAAAGCTTTATATTCACCTCTTAAATAGAGACAATAATTTCGTAATCATAGATAGCGACGATCAAAAGAAAATTTTAAAAACCATCTCAAGCGACTTGCCTCCAAATTTTATGGCAAAAGAAATTAGTAAATATAAAAACTCTTTTCTTACTCCAGAGGAAGTAT
>JAMORJ010000064.1 GCA_027063595.1 Nautiliaceae bacterium
TCCAATAGATTTTATTGGCAAAAGTGTCATTGGCAAAGTTCCAATAATAGAAATTGGAAACATACAAGAATGGGAAGAAAACAAAGAATTTATCATTTCTAAAAAACTAAAACAATCCGATATCATCATTGTAAAAGGCTTAGGAATTTTTATACAAACAAGAGATATTAGAGAATTAATAAAAAAAGCGGTAATTTTAGACAATAGCGCTTTAATTTTATTAAATTCTCATATATAAAGGAACAAAATGTATTTAATCTACGAAAATGACAATTTAGGAAGAACAATTTTTGAAATAATTTTTAAAAACACAGGCTCAATTTATTCTAAAGACGGAGTAGCTTATTTTTTAAGCCATATATTAAATACTAAAGGCACCAAAAAACATAAGGAAAAATTTTTTTCTCTTCTTGAAAACAAAGCAATTACTCTAAATACCTCAGCTACAAAAGAATTTTCAACCATCTCTATAATTTCGCTAAACGAAAAGATATCAACTGCAAAAAATTATTTAATAGAGCTATTAAAAAATCCAAATTTTACAAAAGAAGCTTTTGAAAAATCAAAAAAAGAAATTATCGCTAAAAAGAAAAATTTAGAAAATAATTACGATTATATCGCTTCGAAAAATTTATTTAAAATATCCTTTAAAAATACACCTCTTGAAAAACCAATTATTGGAGAAGAAATAGAAAAAATAAATTTTGAAGATATAACAAATCATTTTAAATATTATTCCAAATTAGCATCTGTATTTATAAATGGCGGAAAAAAATTAGACATTTCCGAATTTATAGAAATATTGCCTGATACTCCATTAAAAAAAGATTTATTTTTCTATCCAAAAAAAGATTACATCGAAGAAAAAAAAGATGTAGAACAAAGCTACATATATTTCCTTGCTCCATTTAATGTAGAAAAAAACGAACTTTATTTAGCAAAAATAGCTACCTTCATTTTTGGATCCGGAGGATTTGGAAGTAGAATGATGGAAGAAATAAGAGTTAAAAGAGGATACGCTTATTCAGCCTATGCTACAAACGAATTCAAAAAAAGTTATAAAATTTTAAGAGGATACCTTCAAACAAAACTTCAAAATACAGAAGATGCAAAAAAATTAATAATTGATATGATAAATGAATTTAGCCAAAAAGGCGTTACAAAAGAAGAACTTGAAAGCGCAAAAAAATTTTTAATAGGAAGCGAACCTTTAAGAAACGAAACTCTTCATCAAAGACTTCTTAGAAAATTTAACGAATATTATTTCAATCTCGGAGATGGATATTATAAAAAAGAATTAGAACTCATAAAAAACACATCTTTAGAAGAATTAAACGAATTTATAAAAAAACACAAAGAAATTACAAATTTAAGCTTCTCAATAGTTACAAAATGAAACCATTAAAAATAAATGATGAACGATTAAATAAACTTGGAATAACAAATGTAATAGAACTAGCTCTTATAAAACCAAAAGAATGGGAAGATAACAATTTATATCCTTTTATTACTTCATATCCTCAAGCATTTGAAGCTGAAGTCCTTGATATTAAAAAAACATCAAAAGTAGTAAGAGTAAAATTTTATTTAAAAAACATTCAAACGATTATGTGGGGAGTTTTTTTCGTATTTAAAAAATGGCACGAAATTACTTTTCAGATTGGAAAAACACTTTTTATTAGAGGAGAAGTAAGAAATAATTCTATTATTCAACCAAAACCTATCAACAAAGTTGGAGAAATCACTCCAATATATAAAACCTCCATAAATCAAAAAAGCCTAAAAGCTTTAATAAAAAAATACGTAACTCTTGAAAATTTATCCATTTTACCAAACAAGATAGCACATACGCTTTTTTTTATGCACTTTCCAAGATCTTTTGAAGACATAAACGAAAAAAAAATAAATTATGCTCTAAAATGGGCAGAAATTTTTAATTATCTTCTTAAACTTCAAACAAAGAAAAAAACATTTCCGGCAAACCCCATAAAATCAGATCCCACCCCCTTTATTAATTCCCTCCCATTTAACCTTACAAACGATCAACTAAAAGCAATAAAAGACATTCAAGAAGACATCTCAAAACCAATTCAGGCAAGAAGAGTTATTATCGGAGATGTAGGAAGTGGAAAAACAATTGTTATGCTTGCTACGGCGTTTATGGCAAAAAAATCAATTATAATGTGTCCTACTTCGATACTAGCAAACCAAATATATCAAGAAGCAAAAAAATTTTTAAAACACAAAAAAATTACTTTAGTGACTCAAAATAGTAAATTTAGCGAAGAAGAGATTAAAACTTCCGATTTACTAATTGGAACTCACGCTCTTTTATATCAAGATCTTCCCAAAGTAGACATAATAATGGTAGATGAACAGCATAGATTTGGAACAAATCAAAGAGCAAAACTCGAAAAATTAGTAAGTAATGGAAAAGTTTTACCTCATTATTTTCAATTTAGCGCAACTCCAATCCCAAGAACTCAAGCTTTAATTCTTAGTAGCTTCGTAAAAGTTAGTTTAATAAAAGAATTACCTTTTAAAAAAGATATAGAAACGAAAATAATAGACAAAAGTGATTTTAAAGAGCTAATTTCTCACATTCAAAAAGAAATCTCTAAAAATAATCAAATAGTAATAGTATATCCTTTAATAGAAGAATCTCAAAATTACGGATATCAAAGCCTTGAAGAAGGAAAAAATTTTTGGCTTAAACATTTTGATAAAGTTTATGTAACCCACGGAAAAGACAAAAACAAAGAAGAAATTTTAATGAAATTTAGAGAAGATGGAAACATTTTAGTTACTACCACCGTAATTGAAGTTGGAATTTCTCTTGAAAGATTAACTACAATCGTAATAGTAGGAGCAGAAAGACTTGGACTAGCTACATTACATCAACTAAGAGGAAGAGTTGGAAGATATGGTCAAAAAGGATATTGTTTTTTATATACAAAAGACAAAAACAACAAACGCCTTCAAGCTTTTGCTAAAACTCTTGATGGATTTAAAATAGCCGAACTTGACTTAGAGTTTAGAAAAAGTGGAGATTTACTAGATGGAAAAATGCAAAGCGGAGAAAAATTTAAATATTTTGATGAAGTTAAAGACATATCAATATTAGAAGAAGTAAAAAAATATTTAACTTATTCTAATCCTCTTAACTGATAAGTAATATCTCCCGCTCCAAATCCAATAATTAACCCATTATCGTATGTTTTAAGAGTTTTACCATCTTTAATTAACATAATTTTTTTTCTATCAACTTTAATTTTATTAGCAAATATAGGATTATGTTTTTTAAAATGCTTTTTAAAATCAATTTCTACTGGAGCTTCTCCAGCGCTCCAAACTGGAAGTATTACTAATTCATCCGCATCGTTAAAACATTCTACAAAACCTTCTAGATTATCAATTGTTCTACTATATTTATGCGGTTGCCAAATTGCTATTACTTTCTCAATACCAATTAATCTTGCATAATGTATTGCACTTTTAAGAGTAGCTTTAATTTCGGTTGGATGATGCCCATAATCATCTATTAATATAAAATCATCTTCGTTTTGTAAAATATCAAATCTTTTTTTTATTCCTTTATAATTTTTAATGTTTTTAGCAATTTCCTCTAATTCTAAAAATTCGCTTGCCGCTTCTATTGCCAAAAGAGCATCAAGCACCAAATGTTCTCCAAAACCATATACTTCAAATTCTTTATTTTTATATTCAAAAATAGTTTTTGGTAAATTTTCTCTAATTTCAAATCTAATGTTTTTAGCATCTTGTAAATAAACTTTTTTCATTGGTAAATTAAGTGTTTTTATAAATTCATCATCCCCATTTACCACTCTAATTTCAGCTTTTTTTAAAAATTCTTCATAAAAAGAATAAAAAAGATTCAAATCATGGTTATAATATTCCATATGTTCCGGTTCAGTATTAGTTACTACAGAAATATAAGGATTTGAATTTATAAAACTACCATCGCTTTCATCCGCTTCAAAAACCATTAATTCGCTATCTTTATACCTACAATTACTTTTAAACTCCTTACTTTCAGCTCCAATTAAAGCACTTGAATCTCTTAAAATAGAAGCAAGAATAGCTGTTGTAGTACTTTTTCCATGAGCACCACAAACTGAAATTACTTTTTTATTATTTAACACAAAAGGCAAAAATTCTTTTCTACTAAAAGTTTTAATTCCTCTTTTTTTAGCCTCAGCAAGTTCAGGATTATCATCTTTTATTACGGCTGAATAAACTACAACATCTGGATCTTTAATATTTTCTTTTTTTTGAGGAAAAAAAACTTTAATTCCTTCTTTTTGTAAAGAAGAAGTAAGAGGAGTAGGTTTTAAATCACTACCGCTAATTTCAAAACCTTGAGCATTTAAATATCTTGCCAAGGCACTAAGACCAATACCCCCAATCCCAATAAAATGAAATTTATGCATCTTTAGAAAATTCTTTTCTGAATCTATCTTGATGTTTAATTACAAGCTCGTCAATTTTATCATCAAACTCTGTAAAAAATACATCTTTATATGTTTTAGTATCGTCTACATATTTTTCAAAAAATTCATCTACGCTCAATCCTTCAAGCATTCCAAGCACGAACATTGAAAACATCTCTTTTAATTTTTTATCATCTACTAAATAAACCATATCATATCCAACTTCTTTCGCTTCATCTACATTTCCATCCGCCCACAATTCAAGCATATATTCAAACATAGCTCTAATTGCTGCCGCTTCTTCTGGATTATTTACATCCAATGTTTCTTGTTTTTCAATTTTCTTGTTAATAATTTCAAAAGCCTCAGTTAAAATATCTCTAAAAACTTCGTTAATTTCATCATCTTTGTTTTTATGAATAAGCTCATCTAATTTTTTATATTTTTCCACTATCATAATAACTCCTTTAAAATTTTTAATGCTTTTTCAAGTTCTTTTTTATCATATACTAACGCAATTCTAACAAATCCTTCTCCTCTTCCATTCCTTCCCATAAACCTCCCTGGCATTACTTTAACGCCTTTTTTATAAGCTTCTTTTGTAAATTCAATATCGTCTTTAACTTTTAACCAAACGTAAAAAGTAGCTTCTGGTATTTCTATTTTTAAAATCTCTTTTGCAATTTCAAAATTTTCTTTATACTTATCCCTAAAAACTTTTACATGTTCCTCATCTTCCCAAGCCTTTATACTTGCATATTGTAAAGGAAGAGGTATGGCACAACCAACATAAGTCCTAAACTGAAGATATTTCTTTAAAATATTACTATCTCCGGCTATAAAACCGCTTCTTAAACCAGGAGCCGAACTTCTTTTTGAGATAGAATTTATTGCTAAAACATTCTTAAAATCTTTGTTTCCAACTTTGATACTTGCTTCAAGAATGCTTGAAGGAGGATTTTTCGTATAAATTTCACTATAACATTCATCATTTAAAATAACAACATCTTTTTTTAAAGCATATTTCACCCATTCACACATTTCATCCAAACTCATCACACTTGCCGTTGGATTATTTGGAGAATTTAAAATAATTAAATTTTCATCTCCATGAAGTTGATTTAATCTTGGTTTAAAATCGTTTTCTTCTTTTAAATCAAGATAGTTTATTGCACTTCCAGCGGCAATTGCCGCACCTTCATATATTTGATAAAAAGGGTTAGGAAATGCAATTTTTTTAGGTCTTAAAAATAAAGGAAAATTAAACAAAACTTCTCTTGTGCCAAAAGTAGGTAAAAGTTCATTTTCTTTAAGATTTACTCCAAATCTTCTTTTTACAAACTCTCTTTGAGCTTTTTTTAATTTTTCCTCACCAGCTGTTTTTGCATACTTAT
>JAMORJ010000065.1 GCA_027063595.1 Nautiliaceae bacterium
TGATAATAAGAAATTCTTGCCGCCTCAAAAAAGGGAAATTGGATTTGTTTTTCAAGATTATGCTCTTTTTCCTAACATGAAGGTATTAGATAATTTACTTTATGTAAAGAATGATAAAGATTTTGCAATGAAGCTTTTAAAAATGGCTGAAATTGAAAATTTAAAAGATAGGTATCCGTATGCTTTAAGCGGAGGTCAAAAGCAAAGAGTTGCTTTGTGTAGGGCTTTGATGAGAAAACCAAAAATTCTTTTGCTAGATGAACCTTTTTCAGCTTTGGATAGTGAAATGAGAGAAAAACTACAAAATGAAATAATTATGTTTCATAAGGAATTTAATTTAACTACTATTATGGTTTCTCATTCTCCAAGCGAAATTTATAAATTATCGGATAGAATGATTGTATTTAAAAACGGAAAAATTGAAAAATTCGATAAACCTTCAAATATTTTAATTAATTCTTCATCAAGCGAAAAATTTTCAATGTATGGAGAGATAGTGGATATTAAAAAAAATGATATAATAAATGTAGCGATAATTAGCATTGGAAATAAATTGATAGAGAGCGTAATTAGCGAAAAAGAAATTAAAAATTTAAAAATAGGGGATAAAGTTATGGTTTCTACTAAAGCATTTTTTTTAAATGTAAAGGAGGAAAATTGAAAATTTTATTAGTAGAAGATGATGAATTTATTGGAGAATCGATTAAAGAGTATTTTGAACTTCAAGGAAATAGGGTAGATTATTACTCTTCTCCTAAAAAAGCGCTTGAAGAAATATATCCCGGAAATTATGATATTTTTTTAATTGATATTAATATGCCGGAGATGAATGGGTATGAATTTTATGAAGAGCTTAGACACTATGCTTCTGATGTTCCTGTAATATTTATTACGGCATATTCAGATATTGATCATATAGAAAAGGCGTTTGAACTTGGGGCTGCCGATTATATAAAAAAACCTTTTGAGCTTAAAGAACTTGAGTTAAGAGTTAAAAGATTGGTATTTAAAAAGGTTGATTGCGTTAAAATTACCGATAATTATAGGTTTGATCTTAACAAATTAAAGCTTTTTTATAAAGATAAAGAAGTGGATTTAACTCAAAACGAAAGATATTTTTTAGAAATTTTAGTAAAAAACATTGGACAGGTAGTGGATAATGAAACACTAAAAGATTATGTATGGGATGGAAAAGAGATTTGTAACAATACGATAAGAACTCATGTAAAAAAACTTCGCTCAAAACTTAAAGAAAATTTTATAAAAAACGTTAGAGGAAGTGGATACAAAATTGAAAAGCCATGATTTTAAATTTGATATAATTTTTGCTTTTTCGTTGTTTGCTTTTATTTTAATAATAAGCGTTACTTATAGTGCTATTTATATTTTTACGGATTTGACTACTAAGGAATTTAAAGAAAAAATAAAAATCGTTGCAAACAATATGTATTATAACTACAAACAACAGGAAGATAACGTAAAAAATACTACTATTGCTCTTGCTAAAAATGATATTTTTAGTCTAAAGTTTAATGTTTCGCCAATTATTATAAAATCGGTTCTTAAAAGTATGTTGTATGCAAACTCTTCTTTGGAAGAAATTAATTATTTTAATAGTTATGGTAAATTGGTTTTGGGATGCGAGAGATTTAAGGGAGAAGTAGTTTGTTATAAAGAAGGGCGATATTTAAAACTAGAAAACTTTGATTTAAAAGAGATATTGTTTAAGGAAAACTTTGGGAAAGTTATTAAGTTTATTTCCATTTCGCCTATAGAAAATTCTAAAAAAGGTTTTATTGAAGTTATTGCTAAAATTAATAATTTTTTGCCAAAAGATTATACATTTTATAATATTATTATGATTGATTCAAAAGGTAACATAAAATTTTCTACGTTTAATGTTTTTAACGCTAAAAATATTTACGATTTGTTTAATTATTTTCTTAGCGATAAAATCTTAAAAATAAACAATGGTTTTGCGAGTGATGATATTTACGTAAAAAGTTTTTCACCAAATATAAAAGTTGTTTTTATTCAAAATAAAAGTGTGATAACTAAAACTAATAAAGCTTCTCAAAAATTGGTGCTTATTATGATAATTATCTCCATTGTAGTTGCTATTCCTCTTGGAATTTTCTTTTCTAGACCTTTATATAAATTTTATGAAGAATTGGATAAAAGGGTAAAAGAAGAGATAGAAAGAAGAAGAGAAAAAGAACAAATGTTAATTACTCAAAGCAAATTGGCGGCTCTTGGAGAAATGCTTGGAAACATAGCTCATCAATGGAGGCATCCTCTAACTAGACTTTCTCTTCTTATTCAAAATCTTGAGATGGCTTTTAATATGGGAAAACTTAATAAGGAGAGATTTTTAAAATTTAAAGAGCAAGCAATGTTACAAATTGATTATATGTCTACTACGATTGACGATTTTACTAATTTTTTTAAAAGAGATACTAAAAAAGTTTATTTTCTTCCAAGTGAAATTATTAAGGATACTTTAAATTTAATCGATGGAAGGATAAAACAAAATGGAGTGGATGTTGAGGTAAGAATAATTGAAGAAAAAGAAATATACGGGTTTAAAACGGAATTTTCTCAAGTAGTGTTGAACATATTAAATAACGCTGTTGATGTATTGAAAGAGAGAAACATAAAAAATAAAAAAATTTGGATAAGGGTAAATAAAAATCTAATCGAAATAGAAGATAACGCAGGAGGTGTTCCGGATGACATAAAAGATAAAATTTTTGAACCTTATTTTACAACTAAATTTCAATCTCAAGGTACGGGTATAGGTCTTTATATGAGCAAAGTGATTATTACTAAACATTTTAATGGAGATATAAAGGTATATAATTCTCAAAATGGAGCCGTTTTTCAAATAATTTTGTAAAATTTTTGTAAAAAGCACTTTTGAGGCACTTTATTTACTTATAATCCTCCTAAAAAAAAGGTGGAGAATGAAAAAAGCTACACTTGGAGCATTAATTGCTGGTGCTGTTATTGGTCTTGGTATTTCGTATGTGGCTGCTGTACTTGTTGATAAAACTGGAACTCCTGCGTTTTGTTCTAACTGTCATACAATGAAACCTATGATTGAAAGTTTTCATTATAGCGTGCATGGAGGAAACAATCCTCAAGGATTTGTGGTTCATCATTGTACGGATTGTCACTTGCCTCATAATTCTTTGATTGGATATTTAATTGCTAAAGGTATTAGTGGAACAAGAGATGCCTTAGCTCAATTTGGAATTATTAAGAGGGTAGATTTCAAAGAAAATTTCTGGGAAATGAAACATTATGTATATGATAGTGCATGTCTATCTTGTCATCACGGAATTAAAGAGCCTGAAAAAGCTGTTGGACTTGCCGAAAATGTTAAAGAACTTCATCAAAAATATTATTGGGATGCTAAAAAAGAAGGTAAAGATATTAGCTGTGTAAATTGTCATAACGATTATACTATGACTCATTTTGCGCATCCAAATCTTCTTGAAACTCTCTCAAACGAAGAAAAATAAGATCTTTTTTCTTCTTTTTTATTAAATATGTGTTAAATTTTAATTTTTTTGTGCTACAATACATTCAAAAAAGGCAGAATTATGAGAAAAGTTGTGGCATTTGTAGTGTTTTTTGCTTTTTTATTTGCAATTGATTGGGCTGGAAAAGTTAATTGGGCTATGAGTTATGATTTGGCTAAACAAATAGCCTCTAAAGAACATAAACTCGTAATGGTAGATATTGGGTTAACTCGTTGTCCTCCATGCCAATATCTTGCAACGAAAGTTTATACTGATGATAAAGTAGCAAACTACATTAACTCTCATTTTGTTCCGGTATTTTATTTAGCAGATAGAGATAATTTACCAATTGAAGTTCAAACTTATTTTACAGGTTCTACTCCTACGATTTTATTTGTAAAACCAAATGGAGAGCTTTTTTATTCTTTTATTGGAGCAAGACCTCCTAAAGTATTTTTAAAAATTTTGGAGGATGTGAATAAAAGGTATCAAAAATGAGAGAAATTTTAAAAAAAATAAATAATATATTTTTCTCTCTTGAAACGGCGGTAATTTTATCTTTAATTTTTTTGGCAGCTCAAATTTATGCGACTATTGGATTTTCGACTCTTGAAGAAGCTTGGGGTGGAGTGTATGAAACAAAATGGTTTGAAGCTTTGATGTGGCTTCTTGGAATTAATTTAGTTGGTGTAATGTTTAGATATAAAACTTATAAAAAAACTCCGATTTTTATTCTTCACTTATCTATTATTGTTATTTTAATGGGAGCGGCAATTACTAGATATTTTGGATACGAAGGAACTTTACATTTAAGAAATGGCGAAAGTAAATGTGAAATTATGGTTGAAAAATCTAAATCAAATCCAAGCGATGTATATCCTAAAGAACTTGGTTTTTGCGTAAAACTTGATAAATTTGTATTAAGACACTATCCTGGAAGTATGCAGCCAAGTAGTTATGATTCTTATGTTTCTATTTATGATATTAATGGTAAAAAGCTTTTTGATTATCATATTTATATGAACCATATTTTGGTTTATAAAGGATATAGATTTTATCAGGCAAGTTATGATATGGATGCGCAAGGTAGCATTCTTTCCGTTAATCACGATCCCGGAATGTGGGTAACTTATATTGGATATGCCTTAATGGCGATAGGATTTTTTTGGAGTATGATTTATAGGAGAAGTAGATTTATGCTAACGGTAAAAAAATTAAAAGAAAGTGGACTTTTTGCTTTGTTACTATTTTTGATGTTTAGCGCTATTAATTTAAAAGCTTTTGATTTGAAAGAGTATGCTAAAAATTCAAAAGCCGTAAGCGATGAATGGGCAAAAGTTTTGGTTCAAAAGAATGGTAGAATTGAACCTATGGATACGCTTGATATCGATATAGTTCATAAACTAACTTTAAAATCCAAAATGTATGGGTTAAATTATAATCAAATTGTAGCTGGTATGGTTGCGTTTCCTCAAGAATTTCAACAAATACCTTTAATTTACGTAGGGCATCCTGTAATTAGAAAACTTTTAAAAATTAAAGGAAAATATGCTCCATATTCTGCTTTTTTTGATGAAAATGGCAATTTTAAATTTTCAAAAGAAATAGATAAGGCTTTTAAAACTCCAGATAAAGATAGGACGGTTTTAGATAGAGAATGGCTAAAGATTAATGAAAGAGTATATGTTGCGTTTGAAGTATATACTGCTCAAATTTTTAAAATTTTTCCAACGCCAAATTCCAAAGAAATGAATTATAAATGGTTTAGTGTAGCGGATATTACTCAAGCTGTTCAAATGGGGCTTATGTCGCCTATGGATGCAAGAGTTTATTTTAATTTGTTTAAAGATTTGGCAATTGGAATTAGAACTTATAATGTAGAACTTGAAAAGAATACAAGAGAGAAGATTTATGAACTTCAAAAAGCTTATAGCGGAGAAATTTTGCCAAGTTTAGAGAGAATAAAATGGGAAATTAGATACAATAGATGGCAAATTTTTCCAAAACTTATAGGAATTTATACTACTATTGGTCTTTTTGCCATAATTTTAGGATTTATTGAAATTCTTAAACAAAAAAGATTTAAAAAACTTGAAATTGCCATAATATCTTTTGGTGCCATAGCTCTTTTGGCACACACTCTAAATATGATTTTAAGATGGTATATTTCAGGACACGCTCCTTGGTCTGATGCGTATGAATCCATCGTATTTATTGCATGGGGCGCGGCTTTTGCTTCTCTTGTATTTTTCCGCCGTTCAATGCTTGCGCTTGGTGGAGGGCTTTTTGTTGCTGGTATGTTT
>JAMORJ010000066.1 GCA_027063595.1 Nautiliaceae bacterium
GAGAAAAATGTGAAAAAAACTCTTAAGGTTATTAATGAAGTCGTTAATAATTGAACCTCCAACGTGGCTTGGTGATGCCGTAATGGCAAGTGGAGCAATAAGGGCTTTGTTAGATGAAATAAGGCCTAAAAGAACGATATTGTTTGGAAGTTTTATAGCAACCGAGCTTCTAAAGAGTTGGTTTGATGAGGTAATGGTGATAGATAAAAAGCATAAATTTAAGCAATTTGTGGAATTTCCAAGGGCTGATGTTTTTGTGAGTTTTAGAAGGAGTTTTTATTCTAAAATCTTGGGACTTAAGGCAAAAGATAGTTATTTTTTTAGTAAATCTTTAAAAGGACATATGGTAGAAAAATATTCTAATTATGTTAATTCGATAATAGGTAAAAATCAAATTTACTCTCCCGTTTTGCCTTTTAAACCTAAAAAATTTCAAAAACCAACCATCGGAATCAATCCGGGTGCTACTTATGGAAGCGCAAAAAGATGGTATCCAGAAGAATTTTCAAAAGTAGCCAACGAACTTGGAAAAAAATACGATGTAATAATTTTTGGAGGACCTGGCGAAGAAGAAATAGCTAAAGATATAGAAAAAAATTTGACTATTAAAAATTATCAAAATCTTTGCGGAAAATTAACCATTAAAGAACTTTGCGAAAATATAGGAGGGCTTGATTTGTTTATTACTAACGATAGCGGTCCTATGCATATAGCGGCGGCTTTTAACGTAAAAATAGTTGCTATTTTTGGTCCTACCAATTATAAAGAAACTTCTCCTTGGAGCGATAATTATAGGATTGTTACTAAAAATCTTGAATGCGCTCCTTGTATGAAAAGAGAGTGTCCTTTGGGGCATCATAGATGTATGAAAGAGATTAAAGCTAAAGATGTATTAAATGCTTGTAAGGAGATTTTGTGAGGGCAGCGTTTTTGGATAGAGACGGGGTAATAAACGAAGATTTTGGATATGTGGGTAAAATAGAAAATTTTGAATTTAAAGAGGGAATATTTGATTTGTTAAGATTGCTTCAAAATCTTGGATTTACTCTTTTTGTAGTTACCAATCAAAGCGGAATAGCAAGAGGATATTATACGGAAAATGATTTTTTTAAATTAACCGAATGGATGAAAAAGGAATTATTAAAGCAAGGGGTTGAAATTAAAGAAGTTAGATATTGTCCCCATCATCCAGAAATTACGGGAGAGTGCGATTGTAGAAAACCAAAGCCAGGTATGATTTTGGATTTGGCTAAAAAATATAAGATTGATTTAAAAAATTCGATTATGATAGGAGATAGCAACAAAGATATTGAAGCTGCTAAGAGAGCCGGGATTAAAAAAACTTATAAAGTTGAAGATTCGTTATTTGATATAATTGAAAGAATAAAAAAAGATTTTAAAGGTAGCATATGAGATATGTAGATACCGATTTTAATAATAAGACGATAGTAATAACTGGAGGAGCTGGATTTATAGGAAGTAATTTGGCATTTTATTTTCAAGAAAACTATCCAGATGCAAAAGTAATAGTTTTTGATAAATTTAGAAACGAAGAAACTTTTAGTAATGGTAATTTAAAAAGTTTTGGACATTTTAAAAATTTGATTGGGTTTAAAGGTATTGTAATTAGCGGAGATATAACTAATAAAGAAGATTTAGAAAGGCTTGAAGAGTTTGATATAGATTATATTTTTCATGAAGCTGCTATTTCTGATACTACGGTAGCCGATCAAAAAATAATGATTGATACGAACGTTAATGCTTTTAAAGATTTATGTGATTTAGCCGTTAAGAAAAACGCAAGCATGATTTATGCTTCATCTGCCGCTACTTATGGAAATTCTGATGTTTTTAAAGTCGGTTACGAAAAGCCAAATAACGTATATGGATTTTCAAAGCTTATGATGGATAATTTGGCAAAAGAATATTATGACAAAATTAGAATGGTTGGGCTTAGATATTTTAACGTTTATGGTCCAAGAGAGTTTTTTAAAAACAAAACCGCTTCTATGGTGTTACAATTTGGTCTTCAACTTTTAAAGGGTGAGAGTGCTAAGCTTTTTGAAGGAAGCGATAGGATTAAAAGAGATTTTATTTTTGTAGAGGATGTAATTCAAGCAAATGTTAAAGCGTGTGAAGCTAAGAAAAATGGGGTTTATAACGTAGGAACGGGTATAGCAAGGAGTTTTCAAGATATTGTGGATATTTTAAAAAAAGAGCTAAACATTCAAAGAGAAGAT
The DNA here is from genome assembly GCA_027063595.1 of Nautiliaceae bacterium. Classification (GTDB taxonomy): domain Bacteria; phylum Campylobacterota; class Campylobacteria; order Campylobacterales; family Nautiliaceae; genus Caminibacter. The sequence continues at coordinate 2,241 of JAMORJ010000066.1, forward strand.
ACTTATATACCAAATCCTTATGTTAAACAATATCAATTTTTTACTAAAGCCGATATAGAAGAGACAAAAAAACATCTAAATTATAAACCGAGATTTTCTTTGGAAGAAGGAATTAAAGCTTATTTGCCAGAGATTATTAGGATTTACGAAGAGGAAATTAAATGATTGCGGTTATTGGTGATTTTATGATAGATCATTATTTGTGGGGAGAGAGTAATCGTATCTCTCCTGAAGCTCCCGTTCCGGTAGTTGAGGTAAAAAAGGAAGAAGATAGATTAGGAGGGGCAGGAAACGTTGTAAATAATCTTTTGGCTCTTGGAAGCGAGGTTTTGGTTTCTACGGTTTTGGGAGATGAGAGCGAAAGGATGTTGAAACTTTTGAGAGAAAAAAACGTAAATACCGCTGGAGTGTTTATAGACAAAAGTAGAAAAACCATTGTAAAAAGTAGAGTAATTGCAAGCAATCATCAAGTAGTTAGATATGATAAAGAAACAAAAGAAGATATAAAAAAAGAGTACGAAGAAAAAATTTTTAAATATTTAAAGGCTAACATTGAAAAAATAGACATTTTTCTTTTAAGCGATTACGCAAAAGGCGTATTGACTGAGAGTTTAACTCAAAAAATTATCGATCTTGCCAACAAATACAATAAAAAACTCATAATAGATCCAAAAAATAATTTTTCAAAATATAAAAATGCTTATATGATAAAACCAAATAAAAAAGAGCTTTCTTTAGCAACTGGAATTGAGATAAAATCAAAAGAAGATTTAATAAAAGCTGGTTGGAAATTAAAAAAAGAGCTTAATTTAAAATATCTTTTAGTAACTCTTAGTGAAGAAGGGATGGCTCTTTTTGGAGAAGAGTTTATTCAAATTCCAACTTTAGCAAGAGAAGTTTACGACGTCACTGGCGCTGGGGATACGGTTTTGGCAAGTTTGGGATTTTATTTAAGTAAAAAAGATAATCTAATAGAAGCTATGCATTTTGCAAACGCAGCAGCGGCAGTTGTGGTAGGCAAAGTTGGAAGCGCTACGGCAAGTTTGGATGAAATAATGGAAATTGAAAGGAAACTTGATAATAGTGTAGATTATAAAATAATAGATTTTGAAAGAGTTGAAGATTTAATGAAATCTTTAAAAAATAAAAAAATCGTATTTACGAATGGATGTTTTGATATTCTACACATAGGACATGTTAAGTATCTTCAAAAAGCTAAAACCTTAGGAGATGTTTTAATCGTTGGAGTTAATTCAAACGAATCAGTAAAACGCTTAAAAGGAGAAGATAGACCAATAAACGATGAATACGATAGAGCATATCTTTTGGCGAGTTTAGAAGTAGTGGATTATGTCGTTATTTTTAAGGAAGATACGCCATATGAACTTATTAAAAAAATAAAACCAGATGTTTTGGTAAAAGGGAAAGATTACGAAGGAAAAGAAGTTGTAGGAAGCGATATAGCAAAAGAAGTTAAACTAATAGATTTTGTGGATGGTAAAAGCACTACCAATATCATTAAAAAAATAAAGGAAAGAAATGCTAAATAAATGTTTAAAAGAACATATAGAGGTTGCAAAAAAAATGGAAAAACTACTTCCTTTAATCGAAGAGGCTGGTAAAATTTGTATTGAAGCCTTAAAAAGCGGAAATAAAATAATGCTTTGTGGAAATGGAGGAAGTGCAGCAGATAGTCAGCATATAGCGGCAGAGCTTAGCGGAAGATTCAAAAAAGAAAGAAACGCTCTTAGCGGTATTGCTTTAACAACTGATACTTCGGCGCTTACGGCAATAGGAAACGATTATGGATTTGAGTTTGTTTTTAGTAGACAAGTTGAGGCGATTGGAAAGAAAGGAGATGTATTAATAGCTATCTCTACGAGCGGAAATAGTAAAAATGTAATAAATGCAATAAATTCGGCTAAAACAATGGAAATTAAAGTGATTACTTTAACTGGAAAGAGCGGGGGAGTTATGAAGGATATGGGAGATGTTAATATAATAGTTCCTTCAAACGATACGCCAAGAATTCAAGAGATGCACATAATGATAGGACATATGATTTGTGCTTTAATTGATGAGGCTTTTTAACATTATATCTATCATGTATTTGGCTCCTCCTTTTTTGTTTATATGTGCTAAATTTTTTGAAATTTCTTCTAAATTTGCGTTGTTTAAAATATTAAAAAGCTCTTTTTTGGTAGGATTCGTGCTAAGAAAACCGGCTTTTTTATCTACTAAGAATTTGGCGTTATAATATTGATGATTTCCGGCGGCGTATGGATATGGAATAAATAGGGTTGGAAGTTGATTTGCCGCTAATTCAAATAAAGTAGAAGCGCCAGCTCTTGATATTGCTAAATCGGCTTTGGATATTTTTTCTACTAAATTTGGATCAAAATCAAATACTTCCGCTTGAATTCCTTCTTTTTTATAAAATTTTTTTATTCTTTCGTAGTCTCTTTTTCCGGTTTGATGAATTATATTTATTCTTTTTTTGGTTAATTCTTTAGCTACGGTTATTGCAAAATTGTTTATTTGAAGTGCTCCTTGAGAGCCTCCAAGAAAGATTATGGTTTTTATTTCTTTTCTAATTCTTGCCTTTTCAAAGAAAATATCTTCTACTGGATATGGATCATTATAAATAAATGTATTAAAAAATCGTTTGCTAAAAGGTTTTAAGATTTTGTTTAACGCGCCAATATGGGCGTTTTGTTCGTGAATGAAAAGAGGAGTTTTTGTAAGTATGGCGGCAAAGGAAGCGGCGGCAGCGCTAAATCCTCCTACGCTAAAGACGGCTTTTATATTATGATTTTTTAAAATATGCGTTGCGTGATATGAAAGTTTTAAAATATTAGTTAAAGAAGTTATTTTTTTTAATCCTTTTTTATCTACAACGCCTGTTGAATTTAAAAAATATTTTTTGCTAAATCCATTTTCGTTTTCAAACCATTCTCTATCGGCTCCTTTAGTAGAGCCTATATAAATTGGTCGAATTGATCTGGAATTTAATTCTTTCATAATGATTTTTGCAATTTTTAAATGTCCTCCAGTTCCTCCTCCGGTTATTGCTATCATATTTTTGCCTTTTTTGAAATCATTAAAACCATTCCAATTCCTATACATAGAGCAACTAAAGAGCTTCCTCCATAACTTAAAAAAGGAACGGTTAGACCTTTTAGAGGTAGAATAGAAGTAATCCCAAATCCGTTTATTAAAATTTGAAATGCAATTAACGCTCCAATTCCAAGAGCAAATAGTTTGTATTCTTGTTTTTCGCTTCTATTTGAAATTTTAAATATTCTATAAAGTAAAATTGCAAAAAGTCCTAAAACTATGGTTATTCCAATAAGTCCAGCTTCTTCTGCTATGCCCGCTAATACAAAGTCGGTATGAACGTCGCTTAAATATCCAAGTTTAAACACTCCATTTCCTATTCCTCTTCCAAAAATTCCTCCATGATGTATTGCGTTTAGCGATTCCATAACTTGAGATGCCGGCATTAAAGATGTATTTGTTTTATAATGAGGGAAATAATTTGCCATTGCTGTAACATACCAATTTTTTAGTCTCTCAAGTCTATATGGTTTTGAGAGAATTGCATAAGTTCCGCCAATAGTTCCTAGTAAAATGATTAAAGCAAAGGTTTTAAATTTCCCTCCTGCTGCAAGGAGCAGAGTAATAAAGATTCCAAGCATTACCAAAACTTGCCCAAGGTCTGAAAGAATCATAGAAATTATCGCCCAAAATATTCCAAGAACTATTAAGTAGGGTAAGAGAGTTTTTAATTCTTCCTTTATGGACGTGGCTTTTCCTATTTTTCTCGTAAAAGACCATGCTAAAAAGAATGTAACCCCTATTTTGAAAAATTCAACTGGAGCAAAATGAACTGAGCCTATTTGAATCCATCTTTTTGCTCCTTTGATTATTGGAGCTATGGAATTTGGTAAAAAAGGAATTAAAATTACTAATATCCCCGAAATTATAAGAATGCTAAAGCCAATTATGTTAAACCACTTATCTGGATTTAAATTTGCAAGTATCACCATTAAAATAAAACCAACGGCTGCGTATGAAATGTATCTAATTAAAAAGTGATATTCGTCCCATCCTTTTATGTGTTCTAAGAAAATGGGAAGAGAATAGGAAAATACTGCCCCAATTAGCATTAAAATTACCACTATTATAAATATCGTGATGTCTATTTTTTGCAAAAAAATCCTTTATAAAGTATAATTTAATAAAATTTTATCAAAAAAACAAAGGGAATAATTTTTGCTTGTAATAACAAAAAAGGAAAAAAATGGCGTTTGAAATATCTAAGGCTTTTGATATTATGCAAAAATCTCTTTTTTATAGAAAAATTCGTCAGGATTTAATTTCAAGTAATATAGCAAACGCCGATACGCCTTTTTATAAGCCAAGAGATATAAGATTTGAAGAAGCTTTACAAGAGGAAGTAAATAAAAAATTTAATATTCCTTCAAAAAGACCAAAACTTGAGTTAGCAAGAACTAATCCTTTACATCTTGAGCCAAGAGATATTGAAGAAGGAAGTAAACCTATAATTTTTTATAGAGACGGACATTTGGCAAGAAATGATGGAAATAGTGTGGATATAGATGTGGAAACGAGCGAAATGGCAAAAAACAATATTGCTTATAACGCAACTATTGAAGCTCTTAGAAAAGATATAGGAATTTTTAAAGCAATTATTGATTCGAGCAAAAATATTTAGGAGTAATCGATGGGATTTTTAAATAGTTTTGATATTTCTGGATATGGACTCTCAGCTCAAAGATTTAGAATAAACATAATTTCTGAAAACATAGCAAACGCAAATACTACTAGAACTCCAGAAGGAGGTCCTTATAGAAGAAAAGAGGTAATTTTTAAAGCGGTTCCTTTTGAGGAAGAATTAAATAAAGAGCTTGAAAACGATTCTAGATTTCATGAATATGAAAATCCGTTGGATGAAGAGGGGGAAGATTATATTAAAGCAATTCCTCCAATTCAAACGGTAGTGGTGGATAAAGTAGTAAGAGATGATTCAAAGCCTATTTTAAAATACGATCCAACAAATCCCGATGCGGATGCTAATGGATATGTTGCTTATCCAAATATTAATCCTGTTGTGGAAATGGCCGATTTAATAGAAGCAACCCGTGCATATCAAGCAAACGTGGCTGCGTTTCAAAGTGCAAAAAACATGGCGCAAAGTGCCATAAACATTTTACAAAGTTAAAGGATAGATAATGGCTTTTATAAATAAAGTTGATTCTAATAATATAAACATTCCAAATAAACTAAACAATAATCAAAAAAGCGATGTGGATTTTGTGGATGTTTTGAAAAAAGAGATTGATGAAACGAATAATTTAATGCAAAAAGCGGAAAAAGCCGAAGCCGATATAGCAACTGGAGCCGTAAAAGATTTGGCGGGAGCAAGTATTACTATTCAAAAAGCCGAAATGAAAATGAAATTAATGCTTGAAGTTAGAAATAAAGCAATTAATGCTTATAAAGAATTGCTCAAAACACAAATTTAATGAATAATTTTAGGTATATTAGCATATTTCTTACTTTTTTTTTGCTTCTTTTATTTCTTTATGCCGCTTTTGTTTTTTTAAGCGTTTATAAGCCAAAACATTATTTTAAACCGCAGACTAAAATTTCTTTGATAGCTGTTAGAGGAGGAATTTATACCAAAAATTATACTTTGGCTAAAAGCGAAAAAATTTTTGGCGTTTATATTTATCCCGAATTTTTGGATAAAAACAAAATAAATTTATTTTATAAGCTTTTTTCTTATTATTCTGATATTCCTATTTCAAAACTTATTTTAAGGGTTCAAAGAGGTGAACTTAAGGGGAAAAAGAGAATTTTAATTGCAAAAGTGGATTTAAAAACTAAGCAAAATTTGCTTTATTTAAATAAGGTATTGGATAAAAAAGGAGTTTTTAAGTCAAATTCTTTGGGATTTAGAAGAGGGCTTGAGATTGTTAATTTGGAGTTTGAGAGAGTTTATCCTTACGGAGATATTTTTGAGCCATATCTTGGAAGATTTAGAAAAGATCTTAAGAGAGGAGAAAATGGAATAGAAGAATTTTACGATTCCCTTTTAAGGGCAAGAAAAAATGGATTTAAAAAAGGATATAGGGACGTTTTTGGTAATATAATTTATGATGGATATTCAAAAGTAGTTTGGCCCGTTGATGGAAAAGATATAGTATTAAACATTAATTTGGCTCTTCAAAGAAAGATAGAAAAACTTCTTGATCTTCAAAAGAAAAAGTTTAGAGCAAAAGAAGTAATAGCCGCCGTTATGGATAGTAAAACGGGTAAGATTTTAGCTATAGCTACTTCTAATAGATACAATCCAAATAAAATTTCTAAAAAAGACATTCCTAATATGAAAATAAGCGCAATAAGAGAACTTTTTGAGCCGGGATCTGTCATAAAACCCATAACTTTAGCGATTTTGTTGGAATTAAATAAAGTTAATCCTTATGAGATGATAAATACGGAAAATGGGATATGGAAGCCTAAATGGAGGAAAAGACCAATAAGAGATGATGAAAAATTTAAAAGCTTAAGCGTAGAGGATATAATAGTTCATTCAAGTAATATTGGAATTTCTAAACTTGCTTTAAGACTTACTGGAAAGGAAGAATATATTGGACTTAAGAAATTTGGGCTTAATTCAAAAAGCGGAATAGATTTGCCTTATGAATTAAAAGGTAGAATTAGACCACAAAGATTGTTAAATTACGAAATATTTAGAACTACAACTGCTTATGGATATGGGATTTTGGTAAATTTCGTTGAACTTTTAAGAGCTTATAATGTATTTAATAATAATGGCGTTATGATAAATCCAAGAATTGCTGGAATTAGTAATGTAAAAAAAAGGGTAATTAGTTCTAAAAATGCTGCAATTATGCTTAAGATTTTAAGAAAAGTAGTTTTAAAAGGAACGGCAAAAGCTACAAACGTTGAAGGATTGTTTATAGCTGGAAAAACTGGAACGGCGCATGTTTCTGTTTATAAAAAAGGATATCAAAACATTTATAATTCTTCCTTTTTTGGTTTTGTAAACGATAAAGATAGAAAATATACAATAGGCGTAACTTTTTTTGATATTAAAGCAAAGTGGCCTAATTATTTTTCAAGTAATTCAGCCGTTCCTACATTTAAAAAAATTGTTGATATAATGATAAACGAAAATCTTTTAAAGGTAAAAAATGCAAAATAATTTTTTTGAAACTTTGCTAAAAGTGTTAAATTACAAACTGCTTTCTTTGCCTCTTTATAAAATAATTTTGGCGTTTTTAGTGTTATGGATATTTTTGGTTTTAAGAAAACTTTTTGCTATTTACATTATAAAAGCTTTAAATTTTGTTGTTTTAAAAAGTAAAACGGATATTGATGATAAGTTTTTAAAAGCAATAAAGGGTCCCTTAAAGTTTTTATTTGTCATTGCTGGAATTTACTTTTTCTTTTTGATTTTGAAAGTAGATTTGGTAATTATTAAGCATGTTTTAAAAGGTCTTTTGATTTTTGATGTTTTTTGGGCGATTTATAATTTAATTACGGAATTTGAGGATTATGTATATCACGTGTTAGGAAAGTTTGGAAAAGCAAGTAAGGAGCTTGCAAAATTTATTATAAAAATTACAAAAGCATTGGTAGTTTCTATTGGAATAATTGCGCTTTTACAAGATTGGGGAATAAATGTAACTGGATTTATCGCATCTTTGGGACTTGGTGGTTTGGCTTTTGCTTTGGCTGCTAAAGATACGGCTGCTAATATTTTTGGAGGGATTGCTATTTTAACCGATAATATTTTTAAGGTAGGTGAGTGGATAAAAGTTGGAGGAGCTGAGGGAATAGTGGAAGATATTGGAATTAGAACTACAAAAATTAGAGCTTTTGATAAAAGACTTATCATAGTTCCAAATGCGACTATTGCTAATTCTAATGTCGAAAATTTTAGCAGGAGAAATAAAAGAAGAATTATGATGAGAATAGGACTTGTATATGATACTCCAATTGAAGTTATTAAAAAAATAGTAGAAGATATTAGAAAAATGCTTTTGGAACATCCTGATATTGCAAAAGATGAAAGTTTATTGATTTATTTCGACGAATTTGAAGATTCGAGTCTTTCTATTTTTTGCTATTTTTTTACAAATACAGCTGTTTGGAGCGAATATTTAAGAATTAGAGAAGATATTAATTTAAAAATTAAAGAAATCGTGGAAAAAAATGGAAGTTCTTTTGCTTTTCCAAGTAATAGCATTTATTTTGAGACTCCTCTAAAAATAGAAAGATAAAGATTTAGTCAGTTTGTATCAATATGCTTGACAAAATCAATGTAATATGTTATAATTACATTAACAAAATTATAAAAAGGAGGGGAAAATGATGTGGCCAACAGTATTTGATCCATTTAAAGAATTACAAGATATTGAAAGAAGAATTGGAGCTGTTCTTAACGTAAATAGACCTGTTCAAAAAGTAGAAAGTTTTACTCCAGCAGTTAATGAAAGAGTGGATGATAAAGGATATTATTTGGAAATTGATCTTCCGGGAGTAAAAAAAGAAAATATAGACATTTCTGTAAATGACGGGGTTTTAGTGGTTTCTGGAGAAAGAAAACTTGAGAAAAAAGAAGAAGGACCAAATTATACTAGAATTGAAAGCTTCTTTGGAAGATTTGAAAGAGCGTTTAAACTTCCAGCGGATGCCGATACTGATAATATTGACGCAAAATATGAAGATGGTGTACTTAAAATCTTTATTCCTAAAAAACAAAAACCAGCGGGTAAAAAGATAGAAGTTAAATAATTTCACAAAAACCTTTTTGGTTTTTGTGATTTTTTTCAAAATAGGTGACAGACCCTTTTGAGTTTTAATTCTATTTTAACTTTAAAAAATTTTTTGTTATCATTATAAAAAAAGGGTCTCTTATGGAATTGTTAGAGCGTTTGTTTCATCTAAAAGAAAAAAATACTACTATTTCTACTGAGGTTAGAGCTGGTATTTCTACGTTTTTAGCAATGATGTATATTGTTCCTGTAAATGCCTCTATTATGAGTTTAACTGGAATGCCTTTTGATGCTTTGATTACCGCCACAGCTGTAGTAACCATTATTGCAACCATTCTTAATGGTATTTGGTCAAATACTCCAGTTGCTATGAGCGTTGGGATGGGGCTTAATGCTTATTTTACTTTTGGGCTTGTAAAAGGGATGGGAATTCCTTGGCAAACGGCTCTTGGAATTGTAATGATTTCGGGAATTATTTTTTTAATTCTTTCGTTTACGAAATTTAGGGTTTGGGTGCTTGAATCAGTTCCGGATGATTTAAGAAGAGCAATTAGTGCCGGAATTGGGATGTTTATAGCTTTTATTGGTCTTCAGGGAATGGGAGTTGTTGTTAAAAACGATGCTGTATTGGTAGGGCTTGGAAATTTAAAAGATCCAAATGTGTTGCTTGGTATTTTTGGATTTTTTATAGCGGCAATTTTTTATGCTTATAGAATTAAGGGAGCTTTTATTCTTTCGATATTGCTAACTACTATTGTAGCTTGGATTTTAGGTTTGGCTAATCTTCCAAATGGTATTGTTTCTATGCCAGCAAGTATTTCTCCTATAGCTTTTAAATTTGATATAGCAAGCGCTTTAACTCTTTCTTTAGTGCCAGTAATTATTACTTTTTTAATTACAGATATGTTTGATACTATTGGGACTTTAGCTGGAATTGGAATGAGAGCGGGTCTTTTTAAAAAAGGAAGCGTTGAGCTTCAAAAAACTTTGGAAGCTGATGCTGCGGCAACCGTAATAGGAGCTTCTCTTGGAACATCTACGACAACTTCTTTTATTGAAAGTGCTGTAGGGGTAGAAGAAGGAGGAAGAACCGGACTTACGGCGGTAGTTACTGGAATTATGTTTATTACTACTTTATTTTTCTTGCCAATTTATAAGGCTATTCCAAGCAATGCTATTTATCCTATTTTGGTAATGGTTGGGGTTTTGATGTTTAGTGAGTTAAAAAATATTAATTTTAAAGATATGACCATAGCTGTAAGTAGTTTTGTAACGATTATTTTAATGCCTCTTACTTATTCTATTACAATTGGACTTAGCGCTGGATTTGTAACTTATCTTGTATTGGCTCTTCTTAAAAGAGAGTTTGAAAAAATAAATATTGGTACTATTACATTGGCATTGATTGGGCTTATGGCGTTTATCTTTCATTAATATTTCCTTCTAAAAAGGAAATATTGTTACAATTTTTTCTTTTTTTCTTTATTTTCATTTTTGAATTTTGCATTTTACATTAGAATATATATGGTATAATTCCATCCCCCTGAACGTAGAGGAGGCTTTGCAAATGCTTAAAGTATTTGCAAGGGCTGGTCTTTGTACCTAAGGGGGAAAATTATTGTAGGAGAGACAATGAAAGTTAGAGCATCAGTTAAAAAAATTTGTCCAAAATGTAAAATCGTAAAAAGAAAAGGGATTATTAGAGTAATTTGCGAAAATCCAAGACATAAACAAAGACAAGGATAAAACATGGCGAGAATTGCAGGGGTAGACTTACCAAAAAAGAAAAAAATTGAGTATGCGCTTCCTTATATTTATGGAATAGGACTTACTCTTAGTAGAAAAATTCTTAAAGATACTGGAATTGATCCAAATAAAAGAGTTTATGAGCTTACTGAAGATGAAATTTCTATTTTAAACAAAGAAATCGCTAACAATTACGTAGTTGAAGGTGAACTTAGAAAAATCGTTCAGCTTAACATTAAAGAACTTATGGATTTAGGATGTTATAGAGGTCTTAGACATAGACGCGGTCTTCCTGTTAGAGGTCAAAGAACTAAGACAAACGCAAGAACGAGAAAAGGTAAAAGAAAAACTGTTGGCGCAGCAAAAAAATAAGGGGTAGGTGATGGCAAAAAGAAAATTAACTAAAAAGAAAAAAATTAAAAAACAAGTAGCAAGAGGCGTTGTATATATTTCGGCAACTTTTAACAATACTATGGTAACCGTAACTGACGAAATGGGAAATGCTTTATGCTGGAGTAGCGCTGGAGCGCTTGGTTTTAAAGGTAGCAAAAAATCAACTCCTTTTGCGGCTCAACAAGCTGTAGAAGATGCTATGGCAAAAGCAAAAGAGTATGGAATTAAAGAAGTTGGTATTAAAGTACAAGGACCAGGTGGAGGAAGAGAAACAGCTATTAAAACTGTAGGTGCAATTGACGGAATTAAAGTATTATGGATGAAAGACATTACTCCATTGCCACACAATGGTTGTAGACCAAGAAAAAGAAGAAGGGTGTAACAATGGCAAGATATATAGGACCGGTTGAGAGAATAGAAAGAAGACTTGGCGTAAGCCTTGAGCTTAAAGGCGAAAGAAGATTAGCGGGTAAATCTGCGCTTGATAGAAGACCTTATGCGCCTGGTCAACATGGACAAAGAAGAGCAAAAATTAGCGAATATGGACAACAACTTAGAGAAAAGCAAAAAATTAAATATTATTATGGAGTTCTTGAAAAACAATTTAGAAGATTTTTTAAAGAAGCAAACAGACAAGAAGGTTCTACAGGGGAGAACTTAATAAGACTTCTTGAGAGAAGACTTGATAACGTAGTTTATAGAATGGGATTTGCAAGTACAAGAAGATTTGCAAGACAACTTGTAACTCATGGACACGTGTTAGTAAATGGGAAAAAAGTTACTATTCCTTCTTATTTAGTAAAAGAAGGCGATAGAATCGAAATTAAAGAAAAATCAAAAAATAATCCTCAAATTCAAAGAAGTTTGGAATTGTCAGCGCAAACGGGAATTGTTCCTTGGGTTGACGTTGATAGAGAAAAATTAGTTGGCGTATTTACAAGAATTCCAGAAAGAAGTGAAGTAAATATTCCAGTAGATGAGAGATTGGTAGTTGAGTTATACTCTAAATAATAGGGGCTAAAAAATGAATAAAATAAAAACAGAAGTTTTAATTCCAACCGAATTTTCTTATAAAGTAGAGGGTAATAAAGCCGAAATTTCGGTTTACCCTTTTGAATCTGGTTTTGGAGTGAGCGTTGCTCATCCAATTAGAAGAGTACTTATAGCGTCAACTAAAGGGTATGCGCCTGTTGCTTTAAAAATTGATGGCGTAAAACACGAATTTGATTCTTTAAAAGGTATGTTAGAAGACGTTGCAAGTTTTATAATCAACCTTAAAAATATTAGATTTAAAATCAAAGATCCAAATAAAGACGAAGTTAAAGTTGAGTATAATTTTAAAGGTCCAAAAGAAATAAAAGGCGAAGATTTAATCAACGACGAAATTGACGTGGTAACGCCTGAAGAGTATATTGCAACTTTAAATGAAGAGGGAGAGCTTAATTTAACTCTTATTATTAAAAAAGGTATGGGATTTGTAGCTGTTGAAAACTTTAGAGATACTCTTCCAGAAGGTTTTATTGGGCTTGATGCTTATTTTTCTCCTATTAAAAAGGTAGTTTATAACATTGAAAACGTTCTTGTAGAAGATGATCCTAATTTTGAGAAAGTAATTTTTGAAGTAGAAACTGATGGACAAATAGATCCAATTGAAGCTTTTAAAGATGCTATAAATACTTATTTAAATCAATTTGCGGTCTTTTCTAAAGAATTTAAGCTTGAGCCTCAAAAAGCTCAAAGTTTTGAACTTCCAAAAGAATATGATGTTTTATTTGAACCAATTGATAATTTAAATCTTAGAAGCAGAAGCTATAACGCTCTTGATAGAGCGGGAATTAGATATATTGGCGAGCTTGTATTAATGGGTAAAGAGAAAATTTCTAATATTAAAAACCTTGGAACGAAATCTTTAGAAGAAATTTTTGAAAAACTTGAGAGCATTGGCTTTTCATTAAATAAAACATTGCCACTTGAAATTAAAAAAGCTATAGAAGAGAAATTAGCCAAACTTAAAGGAGAGTCATGAGACATAAACATGGATATAGAAAACTTGGAAGAGATAGTGAGCATAGAAGAGCTCTTTTAAGAAATTTAGCGTGTGATTTAATTGAGAATGAAAAAATCGAAACTACTGTTCCTAAAGCGAAAGAACTTAGAAGATATATCGAAAAGATTTTAACAAGAGCAAAAGCAGGAGATGATTTAAATACTCACAGATATGTTTACGCTCATCTTGGAAGCAATAAAAGAGCAAAAGCGGCAACAAAAAAACTTATTGAAATTATTGCTCCAAAATATCAAAATAGAAATGGCGGATATACAAGAATTATTAAAACTAGATTTAGAAGAGGTGATGCAGCTGAGATGTGTATAATTGAGTTTGTAGAGGAGTAATAATGGATATTCCTTTTTCAAATGAGGAGCTAAAAGAAGCAGCGGCGAATGTAATTGAAGAGATTCGCCCTATGCTTCAAATGGACGGTGGCGATGTTAAATTAATAGATGTAAAAAAGCCAATTGTTTTTGTTCAACTTCAAGGCGGATGCGTTGGATGTGCAAGTGCTGGTGCTACTTTAAAATATGGAATAGAAAAAGCTTTAAAAGAAAAAATTCATCCAGATTTGGTAGTTATGAATGTACCTCATGGATACGAGGATAGGTTAGATGAGCTTGTCAAATATTCATTTTGATTTAAAAGAACTTTTAAAAGAAGCGTTGGAAAAAAAAGATTATAATAAAGTAATGAGTATATTGGAGAGATTTTTCTCTCCTTTAAATAATGAAAACATAGATGCCATTTTGTTTAAAGATGTTAAAACGATAGTAAAGACAAAAGAAGATTTGGAAAATATTTTGCTCTCAACCAAAGTGGCTTTTGAGAAAAAAGAAGAGATTATAGAGTTTTTTAAAATGCTTATTGATTACGGATTTAAAGAAAACGCTTTTGATTATTTTGAGCATTTTATTTCTGAAGTAAACGATTTAGAGATTATAGATGGACTTAGCTCAATTCTTAAAGAGTGATTTAATTACCGACAATACTAAAGAACTTACAAAAAATAAAATTTTTTTAAAAACCTTTCAAAATTCAAAATATGCTAATGACGTAGAAAATTTTATAACGCCAAGAGAGCTTTTAAAAAGTTTAAATCTTAAAACTAAATTTGTTGGAATTACCGGAACAAACGGTAAAACTACAACGGCTTTTGTTTTGAGTTTTTTGCTAAAGAAGCTTGGATTTAGCGTAGCAACGCAAGGAACTGAAGGATTTTTTTATAATCTTGAAAAAAAAGAAGAGAAAACTTTAACCACGCCGCCTATTTTAACTACTATCAAAAGAGCTTTTAAATATTGTCCCGATTTTTTTGTTATGGAAGTTTCTTCTCATGGAATAGTTCAGAATAGAATTGAAGGAATTGAATTTAGTATAAAAATTTTAACTTCTTTTTCTCAAGACCATTTGGATTTTCATCATTCAATGAAAGAGTATAAGAAAATTAAAGAGTCTTTTTTTCAAGACGATTGTTTAAAAGTATTAAAAGGAAAAATTAAATCTAAAAGTGATTTTGCTATTGTGGATGTTGATGGGTATGATTTTAAAGTAAATTCAAAAAATTTGTATGTTTTAAGTAAGCCGCTTATTGAAGATGTTTCGATGGCCGGGGAATTTAATAAAATGAATTTTTCTTTGGCTTTAAAAAGTGCTTCTTTAATTACTGGTGAAAATATAGAAGATTTAAAAGATTTGTTAAAAGATTTTAAAGGCGTTAGTGGGCGAATGGAAGTGGTTTGTAAAGATCCTTTAATTGTTGTGGATTTTGCTCATACGCCCGATGGAATTGAAAAAGTATTAAAAAGTATGGAAGGTAAAAAAATAGTTGTTTTCGGAGCTGGGGGGAATAGGGATAGAGAAAAAAGAGCTTTAATGGGAGAAGCGGTTAGTAAATATGCCGATTTTGCGATAATTACAAATGATAATCCAAGATGCGAAAACCCAATGGAAATTGCTAAAGAAATTCAAAAAGGTGTTACAATTCCAAATGAAATTGTTCTTGATAGACAAAATGCTATAAAAAGAGGAATTGATCTTTCAAAAAAAGAAAAGGCAACTCTTTTCGTTCTTGGAAAAGGAGATGAAAAATATATCGAATTTTGTACTAAAAAAATACCTTTTAACGATAAAGAAGTGATTTTAAATATAATAAAGGAGTGAAAATGCAAATGCCAAAACCAAAAAATATCATTTTTATGTGTCAAGTTAAAAGACCACCGAATTTTCCAAAGCCAAGTTGTGTTAGAGAGGGCAAAGAAGATTTATTGCCTTATACTCAACAAAGAATGATGGAACTTGGAATCGATCCTATGGTAAATTGGATTGTTCCAACCGGATGTCTTAATAGATGTCAGTTTGGACCAGTAATGTTGGTTGAACCTGGAAGTTATATGTATGTTGATTTGGATAAAGAGAAAATAGATAGAATTTTAAAAGAACATATTATTGAAGGAAAACCCGTAAAAGAGTATTTAATTCCGGAGGAATTTTGGGCTTAAGGATAGAAAATGACAATAGAAATGCTTTATAGTAAAATTCATAGGGCAACCGTTACGGATGCGAATTTAAATTATGTAGGTTCTATTACTATTGATGAAGAATTAATGGAAGAAGCTAATCTTTTTGTAGGGCAAAAGGTAGATGTTGTTAATATTAACAATGGAGAGAGATTTTCTACTTATGTTATAAAAGGAGAAAGAGGGAAAAGAGATATTTGTTTAAATGGAGCAGCCGCTAGGAAAGTTCATCCTGGGGATAAAATTATAATTATTGCATATGCGTCAATGACGCTTGAAGAGGCTAAAAGTTTTAAACCAGCCGTTTTAATTGTCGATGATAATAATAATATCATTGACAAAACAACTTATTTACAGGAGGGTTGATGTTTGGAAATATCGATTTAAATGAAATGATGAAAAAACTTCAAGAGCAAATTCAAGAATCCGATAATAAAACTTATACCGCTAAAAGCGGCGGAGGACTTGTTGAAGCAACGGTAAATGGAAAATTTGAAGTAGTAGATTTAAAAATTGATGATTCTTTGCTTGAAGATAAAGAGTCTCTTCAAATTTTGTTAATGAGCGCGATTAACGATGCGATAAAAATGGCTTTGGAAGATAAAAAACAACAAGCTCTTAATATGTTTGGAGGGCTTAATATAGGCGGACAATGAAAAGAGTTATTATTTTTTTTGCCGTTTTTTTGTTTGCTTCTAATATAGATTTTTCTACTTGCTATGAAAAATTTAAATATATAGATGATTTAATCCCCGTATCAAAAGATAGAAGCGTTACTTTTTCAAAAAGAGATAATTATCTTTTTTACGATCCATTTACTGGAATTTATGTTGTTAAATCGCATAATAAAAGAGTTGTTAGGTTATATTCAAAATATTATCTTGGTTGGTGGATGGCTGGTATTAAAAAAGATAAAGTATATGGCGGAACTTTAGCAGAAGATATGAAGTTTTTAACTCTTTCAAAACTTAGCGTAAATGTACCTAAAAATTCCGTTATTTCTGATATTTTTTGTAGAGCATATGGAGTTGGGAATAAAGGATTTTTAAGAGGGGATTATGTTAAGCATTTTGCTAAATTTGGATATTGGGGGGATATTGGAATTGATGTAGATGAAAATTTGGTAGTGAAATATGTTGATCCTTTTTACACTAAAATTAAGCCAAAAGAGAAAATTTTGAAAATAAATGACAAAAAAGCCACTATTCAAACATATGAAAAATATGTGATTTTAGGAAAAATTAACGATATAGTAAAAATTCAAACTAATAAAGGAAAATATTTTGTAAGAGTTAGAAAAAAGGTATTTAATTTTACGCCTCTTTTTAATTTTGGAATCGTGGTAGATAAAAATTTAACGATTACTAAATTTCCTAAAAAAATAGAGCAAAAATATTACATCTCTCCTCCAGCTAAGCTAATAAAAGTAAACGAGCATGTAGTTAAAACTTTTAAAGAGCTTAAAAAAATTCTTTCTTTTGTCAAAAATGTTACAATTACGGTAGAAAAAAACGGAATAAAATTAAATATCCCACTAAGGAAATAGATGGATTTTATTAAAAAGTTAGAGGTTAACACTTTTCATCCTTTTTTTGAAAAAGCGTTAAACGAAATGCTTGAAGCTGGAGGAAAAAGATTTAGACCAAAGCTTTTATTGGCCGTAGTTAAAGCTTATAATCCTCTTTTGATTGAAAACGCAAAATATGCTGCTTTTTCGGTTGAGCTTATTCATACTTATTCTTTAATTCATGATGATTTGCCTTCAATGGATAACGCTTCTTTAAGAAGAGGTCATCCTACTCTTCATGTGACCTATGATGAAGCACACGCTATTTTGATAGGAGATGCTTTAAATACTTATGCTTTTGAAATCTTATCTAAAATGCCCGCTCATAACGATGTTAAAATTGAACTTATTAAAGTTTTAGCCGAAGCCGCTGGTTATAAAGGAATGGTATTAGGACAAGCAATTGATTTATATTTTGAGAATAAAAAGCTTAATTTAGAACAATTAAAAGAGCTTCATTTAAATAAGACCGCAAAGATGATAGCGGCAAGTTTAAAAATGGGAGCAATTATTGTAAATAAGCCCGATTTGGCAAATAAGCTTTATGAATTTGGGCTTAAACTTGGGATTTTGTTTCAAATTCAAGATGATTTGTTGGATTTAAAAGATGAAAGCGAAACCGGAAAAACAACTGGCGTTGATAAAAATAAAAATACTTTTGTAACGCTTTTGGGAGAGAAAAAAGCAAAAGAAGAAGCTGATAAATTGGCAAACGAATTAAAAAAAGAACTTGATGAATTTGATGATAATTTAAAAAAAGAGCTTGGAGAAATTTTGGATAAATATTTTTTTAGACATCGAACATAAAGCAATTTAAGGAGTTATAATGGATTTGAAGAAAAAAATGGCTGATACTATTAGATTTTTGGCTGCCGATATGGTAGAAAAAGCAAAATCAGGTCATCCTGGTGCCGCTCTTGGACTTGCGGATATAATGGTTGAATTTAGCGAAGTTGTAAATATTACGCCTCATAATCCTTCTTTTATTAATCGCGATAGGGTTGTTTTTTCTGGAGGACACGCAACGCCTCTTATTTATTCCATGCTTTATCTTTGGGGTTATGATATTAGTATGGAAGATTTAAAAAATTTTAGACAACTTGGAAGCAAAACTCCGGGACATCCCGAATTTGGTCATACTCCAGGAATTGAAGTAACAACCGGACCTCTTGGGCAAGGAGTTGCAAACGCGGTTGGTTTTGCGATGGCAAAAGAGTTTTTAAGCAAAAGATTTCCTGAGATTGACCATAAGGTATGGTGTTTTTGCGGCGATGGGGATTTAGAAGAAGGCATTAGTTATGAAGCGTGTAGTATTGCTGGAAGTTTAGGGCTTAAAGATTTGATTATTATTTACGATAGTAACAATATTTCAATTGAAGGCGAAGTTGATAAGGTATTTAAAGACGATATTAAAAAAAGATTTGAAGCTCAAAATTTTAGAGTGCTTGAGATGAATGGGCATGATTATGAAGATATTGCAAAAACTTTAAGGGAAGCAAAAGAGAGTGATGGAAGACCTACTTTGGTTATTGCAAAAACAGTGATTGCAAGAGGAGCCGTGGGGCTTGAAGGAAGCGAAAAAACTCATGGAGCGCCTCTTGGAGAAGAGGTAATTAAAGAGTCTAAAAAAGCAGCCGGTTTTCCTGATAAAACGTTTTTCGTTCCAGATGACGTGCTTGTTAGATTTAGATGCGTAAAAGAAAGAGGAGAATTATTGGAGGCTGAATGGAGAAAAAAAGCAAGAGTTGGAGAAATTGAGGAATTTTTCAAAAAAGATTTTTCTAAAATTAAATGGCCTGAATTTAAAGAAGGCGAAGTTATTGCTACAAGAAAAAGCAATGGAGAGATTTTAAATGCAATTGCTAAATCTATTCCAAGTTTTCTTGGAGGAAGTGCGGATTTGGCACCAAGCAATAATACTTGGCTAAAAGATGAAGATGTTTTTCCTCATGGAAGAAATATTCAATATGGAGTTAGAGAACATGCAATGGGAGCTATAAACAATGCTCTCTCAGCTTATGGATTTTTACCGTATGCTGCAACTTTTCTTGTTTTTAGCGATTATTTAAGAGGAGCTTTAAGAGTTGCGGCTTTGAGTTCTCATAAAAATTATTGGATTTTTACGCATGATAGTATAGTAGTTGGAGAAGATGGACCAACTCATCAACCTGTTGAGCATTTAACGGCTCTAAGAGCTATACCAAATCTTTATGTATTTAGACCAGCAGATGCCAATGAAAACGTAAACGCTTGGAAAGTGGCTTTAAATCTTGATGCTCCCGTAGCGTTTGCTTTAACAAGACAAGGAGTAAAAAATATAACTCCAAAAGAAGTTGATTTGAGTAAGGGAGCTTATTTGTTAAGAGATGGAGAAAATATTACGATTCTTTCAAGCGGTAGCGAAGTAAATTTGGCAATGGAAGTGGCTGGAGAAATTAATGCAAGGGTTGTAAGTGTGCCTTGTTTTGAGCTTTTTGATATGGCGGATGAAGAGTATAAAAAAGAATTGTTAAAAGGAAAAGTTATTGCAATTGAAGCGGCAAGAGGACTTGAGTGGTATAAATACGCAGATATGGTAATTGGAATGGATAGTTTTGGAGCAAGCGGAAAAGGAAGCGAAGTTTATAAACATTTTGGTTTTGATAAAGATAAAATAATTGAGAAAATAAAGGATGAAAAATGATTTTAGCAACTCCTGGGCCGGTTGAAATTCCTCTTTTTGTTAGAGAAACTTTTTTAAAAGAGACGATTCATCACAGAACGCCTGAATTTAAAGAAATTTTAGTGGATACTTTAAATAGATTTAAAAATCTTACTCACTTACCAGAAGCCGTTTTTTTAACGAGTTCTGGAACGGGAGCTATGGAAGCAGCAGTTATTAATTTGGCTGGTAAAAAAGCTTTAACTATTAATGCTGGAAAATTTGGAGAGAGATGGGGAAAAATCTGTAAGGCTTATGGAATTGAATTTAAAGAGCTTAAATACGATTGGGATACTCCAGCAGATGTTGCTGAGGTTGTAGCAGAGGCAAAAGATGTTGATAGTTTGTTTATTCAAATTAGCGAATCGGCTGGTGGGCTTAGACATCCGGTAGAAGAAATAGCAAAAGAAGTAAAGCTCGTAAATCCAGAATGTATAATCGTTGCCGATGGAATTACGGCACTTGGAGTAGAAGATATCGATACGAGCAATATTGATTGTATTATTGGTGGAAGTCAAAAAGCCTTTATGTTGCCTCCTGGACTTGCTATGCTTGGATTAAGCGAGGCAGCCATTAAGAGAATGGGGAATGGAAAAGGATTTTATTTTAATTTGGCAAACGAAGTAAAAAAACAGCGTGAAGGTACGACGGCTTTTACTCCAGCTACGAGTTTGATTATAGCGCTAAATGAAGTAATAAAAAAACTTGAATCTATTGGACTTACAAAACATTATGAGAATACTGCTAATAGACATAAAGCGATGATTGCTTCGCTTGAAGCGATTGGTCTTAGTATTTTTCCTCAAATTCCTGCGCTTTCAATGGCGGCTGTGTATTTTGAAAAAGCAGAAGAAATTAGAAAAATTTTAAAAACGAAATATGAAGTAAACGTTGCCGGAGGGCAAGATTTTATGAAAGGAAAACTTTTTAGAATTAATAATATGGGAATTATTGAAGATTATAAAATGGAGCATATTTTAAATTCGATTGAACTTGCTTTGGATGAGCTTGGAATTAGAAAGTATGATGGAAGTGCAGTTAAAGTTTATTCAAACGAAAGATTGAAATAACAAAGGCTAAATAAATGAATTTAAAATTTTTTATAAAAGAAGAGAGATGATTTTTGCACACGATATACCAGATGGGGCTAAGCTTTATTTTGGCAAAAAAGCCAAAATTAAAAGAGAGATAGAAAAAATTGCCTCAGAAGTTTTTGAGAATGAGGGGTATGAAGAGATAGTAACTCCTTATTTTTCTTATCATCAACTTGAAGCGTTAAGAGAGAAAGATTTAATTCGTTTTACCGATAGCGAAAATAGAACATTGGCTTTAAGAGGGGATAGTTCAATTGATGTTATTAGATTAGTGCTAAAAAGATTAAAAAGCGAGGCAAAAAAGTGGTTTTATATTCAGCCGGTTTTTAGAGCTCCTTCAACTGAAATTTATCAAATTGGAGCCGAATGGCTTGAAGGAAAATTAGAAGATGTTTTAAAAACGAATATTAATATCTTAAATAGATTAGATAAAAGCTATCCTCTTGTGGTATCTCATATTAAAATACCAAAGCTTATTTGCGAACTTACCGATTTGGAAATGGAAGACATTGAAAAATTAAGACTTTATAAGTTTCCAAATTGGGTTAAAAAACTTTTGGGAGATTTGGAAGACGTTTTGATTTTTCCAAAAGAAATAAGAGAATGCGTAGAGGAAATTAAAGAATTTAAGAAATTTAACGCTATTTTAGCGCCTTTATATGTAGCGAATTTAAGATATTATACGGGAATTTTTTATAGGTTTTTAAATAAAAACGATGTTATATCAAAGGGAGGAGAATACGAAGTAGAGGGTATTAAAAGTAGCGGATTTTCAATTTATACCGATAATTTATTAAAGGAATGGGATGGTTGATGTAATTGTGGGGCTTCAATGGGGTGATGAAGGAAAAGGAAAGATTGTTGATTTAAAAGCAAAAAATTACGATATAGTTGTTCGCTCTCAAGGTGGACATAACGCGGGGCATACGGTAGTTGTGGATGGTAAAAAATATGCTCTTCATTTGCTTCCAAGCGGAGTACTTAATCCAAATGCCATGAATGTAATAGGAAATGGGGTTGTCGTTTATCCTCCTCAACTTATTAAAGAGATAAAAAATTTTGGACATGATATAAAAAATAAGCTTTTGGTTTCTGATAAAGCTCATATGATTTTGGATCATCACATTAAAATAGATCAGGCAAGAGAAAAGCTTAGAGGTAAAAACAAAATTGGAACTACGGGAAGAGGTATTGGTCCGGCGTATGCCGATAAAATAGCAAGAATTGGTATTAGGATGGGAGAACTTAAAGATTTAGATAGTCTAATTGAAAGATTGGAACATTATTATGAAATGAATAAAGGATATTTTAAATACCTTGATATAGAAATTCCTGATATGAAAAAGTTAAGAGAGGAACTTCAAAATTGGCAAGAAGAGCTTAGCGAAATAATTGTAGATACTACCAAATACCTTTGGGATAACATTGATAAAAACATTTTGCTTGAAGGTGCTCAAGCAACCCTTCTTGATATAGATCATGGAACTTATCCTTACGTTACAAGCTCAAATACCATAACTTCGGGAGCTCTAACAGGAAGCGGAATTCCTCCTAAGAAATTAAACAAAGTTATTGGAATAGCAAAAGCATATACTACTAGAGTTGGAAACGGACCTTTTCCAACGGAAGATTTGGGAGTAGATGGAGATAAAATAAGAAAACAAGGAGCGGAATACGGAACTACTACAGGTCGTCCTAGAAGATGCGGTTGGTTTGATGTAGTGGCGGCTAAATATGCTGTAACTCTTAATAGTTGCGATGAGGTGGCTGTTATGAAACTGGATGTTTTGGATGGGTTTGAGAGAGTAAAAGTTTGCGTGGCTTATGAAAGAGATGGTGAAAGGATTGATTATTTTCCAAGTAATTTAGAAAGAATTAAACCAATTTACGTTGAGCTTGATGGTTGGGATAAGAGTGCTCATGTAAGAAAATGGGAAGATTTGCCAAGTAATGCAAAAAAATATATCGAGTTTATAGAAGAAAAAATTGGCGTTAAGGTAAAATATATTTCAACAGGTGCTGAGAGGGATGCTACTATTATAAGATGAAAACAAAGAAATTATCGTAAATAAAATGAGTGAAGTTTTGGTAGAAGTGAAAAGAGAAGAAATAATCGATTTTGAAAAATGGATAGAACTTAGAAGTGTAAAAAATGAGCTTGAGTATGATTATCCTGATGAACTTGAAAAAATTGTAAAAAAGGTGTTTGAGTTTATTAAGGATAGATAAATATTTATTGAAAAAACTAAATAAAGTTTTAGAAATTTTTAATGATTGTGAGGTTATTTTCTTTGGTAATAGCTATAAAAAGGCTTTTAAAAGAAATAAAAAAGAAATTTAAAGGAATTAGCGTTGAACGATTTTGAGTTGCCTGTAAATTTGGTTCATTTTGAAAGTTCAGATTTTCTTTTAAAGAGAGAAATTGAAAACGAAATTTGATAATATCGTTAAGATAAGAAAACAAGAAGTTGATAAAATAAAGCGAGATATTCAAAAAATAAATAGTGCTTTAAAAGAAATTGAGAATAAAGTTTTAAAACTAAAAAAAGAGCTTTTTTCTTTTTCTTTGCCAAAAAGCGGCAGTTTTTCTCAAATTATTCAATCAAGGGAAATTCAAAACGCAATTAAAAACGAAATAGATAATCTAAGTTCTCAAATTAATATGCTTAATTCAAGAAAAAAAGCTCTTTTGGAAGAACTTAAAAAAGCGGAAATTGAGTATGAAAAGATGAAATATTTACAAGCGCAAGAAATAAAAAAGATGATAAAAAGACAAAGATTAAAAGAAGCAAAAGAGATAGACGAAATAGCTATTTTACTTGAGAATTTTAAAAATGGATAAAGTATATCTTGCGCAAACAGATACTACTGTTGGTTTTTTAAGCAAAAATAAAGAAAAATTAAACAAGATAAAGCAAAGACCTATAAATCAACCGATTTTAATTGAAGTAGATTCTTTGGATACTTTAAAAAAATTTGTAAGAGTGCCAAAAAATTTTAAAAAAATGGTTAGAAGGGCTAAAAAAACTACTTTTATTTATCCAAATGGAAATTCCTTTAGGGTGGTAAAAAATGAAAAACATCTTGAATTTTTGAAAAAATTTAAGTGGATGTATTCAACTTCCGCTAATAAAAGCGGCGAAAGGTTTAAAGAGGATTGGGCAAGAAGCGTGGTTGACGTGATTGTAGAAGATGAGAGAGGTTTTTTTGAAGGAAAAGCCTCAAACATTTATAAATTAAAAAAAAGAATAAAAAGGATTAGGTAAATTGTTTAGGATTATAGTTTTTGTTTTGTTTTTTATAGGGTGTGGGATTAAAACAAAACCTATTTATGTAGCTTTTAATACTCCAAAGCTAAAAATAGCAGATCAAGGATTTTTAAAAGAGGGGTTTGGGTATAGGGAAATAGTAATTTATAAAGCCGGGGTTGAGCCTATAAAAATTACTTTAAAAAGTAATGAAATTTGCTTGAATTTTAAGTGCGTTAATAAAAAGGCGTTTATTAAAAGTTTAGATAAGGGATATCCATATGATTTGCTTGATAGAATATTAGAAAAAAAACCTCTTTGGTTTGGTAAAATTATAAAAATTAAAGACGGTTTCCTTCAAAAAGATGATAGATTTTTTTATAAAGTAACTAAAGATAAGGTGGTGTTTAAAGATAGAGCAAAAAAAATAGTAGTATTGATTAAGTTTTTGTAGGAGATGGCTTGAGATTGAGCAAAAAAGAAATAAAAGCGATAAAAGATGCTTTTTTTGAAGTTTTTAGAGAAGGAGAAATTTATCTTTTTGGAAGTAGAGTTGATGATAGTAAAAAAGGAGGAGATATAGATTTGTATTTGGTTTTAAAAGATAAAAGTAATTTGTTTGAGAAAAAATTAAAATTTCGAAGTAAATTATATAGAATGATTGGAGAGAGGAAAATAGATTTGGTTTTTAACGAAGATGAAAATAGGTTAATTGAAAAGGAAGCAAGAAAATGGGGAGTAAAGCTTTAATTTATAAAGAAAGATTAAAAGCCAACTTAAGACAAAGCGAAAGGCATTTAGAAAGAATTAAGATTGCATTTACTCATGTTAATATGCCTTTAAATAAAGAGACGTTTTTAGGTTATTTGGAAAATGATGAAAAGGTTGCTTTTTTAGATCAAATTATTTATAGATTTTCTAAACTTCAAGATACTTTAGGGGCAAAGGTATTTAAAGATTTGATGTTGTATTTTGGAGAAAACGTAAATCGACCTTTTTTGGATATTTTGTATGATTTGGAAAAATTAGGTTATGTAAATGTAGAGGATTGGTACGAATTTAGAGACTTAAGAAATGAAATTTCTCATAATTATGAAGACAATGAAAAGGTTGTAATTAATATTGTGAATTTTATTTGGAAGAATTTGGGAAAATTTGAGGAAATAATTAAAAAAATTAAGGAAGAAGTATGTGCGGGATAGTTGGATGTATAGGCGGAGATGTTATAAATTTTTTGATAGAGGGATTAAAAGAACTTGAGTATAGAGGATACGATAGTGCTGGTATTAGTGTTATGGATGATGGAAAAATAAAAACGGTTAAAGCGGTTGGAAAATTAAAAAATTTAGAAGAAAAAGTAAAAAAAATTGATTTTAAAAACCCAACTCTTGGAATAGGACACACAAGATGGGCAACTCACGGAAAACCAACCGAAATTAACGCTCATCCTCACATGGGAGAATTTAGCGCCGTAGTTCATAATGGAATTGTTGAAAATTATGCAAAAATCAAAAAAGAGCTTGAAGAAAAAAATATAGATTTTATTTCTCAAACGGATACAGAAGTGATCGTAAGATTATTTGAACATTTAAACGAAGGAGATGATTTTAAAGCTTTTAAAGAAACTTTAAAAGTTATAGACGGAGCTTATGCTATTTTGCTTATTAGCGAAAAATCTCCAAAAAGAATTTATTTTGCCAAAAAAGGATCTCCTTTAATTGTGGGCGTTAGAGAAAAAGAAGCTTATTTTGCTTCAAGCGAATCTCCTCTTATAGGATATGTAAAAGAAGCTCATTTTCTTGAAGATGGAGAGTATGGGTATGTTGAAGATGGCAAGGTTTATTTGTTTAGAGGAGATGAGGTCATTTCTATAAAATTTAGACCTATTTCTACGAATAAGGAATCTGCTAAAAAGAGCGGATTTAGATTTTATATGGAAAAAGAGATTTATGAACAATTTGACGTCTTAAAAGAAAATACTCTTGGAAGAAATACAAAAGATGGGATAAGATTTGAAGAAGTTAAAAAAGATTTTTTTGAAGGAATAAACAATATAGTAATTTCCGCTTGTGGAACAAGTTATCATGCAGGGCTTGTTGGGAAGTATTTGCTTGAGAGAAAAGCTAAAATTAGGGTAGATGTTGAAGTTGCTAGCGAGCTTAGATATAGAGATCCGTTTTTGAGTAAAGATACTTTGTTTGTAGTTATTTCTCAAAGCGGTGAGACGGCTGATACTTTGGAAACTCTTAAAATGGCAAAAAAAGTT
>JAMORJ010000067.1 GCA_027063595.1 Nautiliaceae bacterium
GGGATTTTTGTTATCAAAAAAACCGGAAGAAATAAAAGTAATAGATGTATTTAAAGCACTTGAAGATAAAGATTCTTTAGTTTTTTATTGTTCAAAAAACAAAGAAAATTGCGCGAGAAATAGAAGCGATATTTGTTCTTTAAGACCGTTTTTTGCAATGTTGGAAATGCAAATAGAAGAAGTTTTAAAGGATTATACTTTAGCAGATGTTATAAGGATAAAAGCTGATAAATAAAATTAAAGATTCTCTTAAATTAATAAAAGAAATTACTGATTTAGGCGTTGTTGCTTTTGTTTTTGCTATACTTTTAATTATTATTGTTCCGCTTCCAAGTGGACTTTTAGATTTTTTCTTAACCATTTCTTTATCGGTAAGTATTCTAATTTTAATGCTTAGTCTTTACATTCCAAAACCAACCGATTTTACTACTTTTCCAACCATTATTTTGATTGTGACTTTATATAGACTTTCTTTAAATATAGCGACAACTCGTATGATTTTATCAAAAGGATATGAAGGACCTGATTCCGTAAGTAAGATAATTACGGCTTTTGGTAATTTCGTTGTTGGTGGAAATTATATAATTGGAATTATAATTTTTATTATCTTGGTTGTTATTAACTTTTTAGTAATTACTCAAGGTTCTACTAGAGTAGCTGAAGTTGCAGCGAGATTTACACTTGATGCGTTACCTGGAAAGCAAATGGCAATCGACGCCGATTTAAATGCTGGACTTATTGATGAAGCTGAGGCTAAAAGAAGAAGAGAAGAATTAATTAAAGAAGCAAATTTTTATGGAGCTATGGATGGAGCCAGTAAGTTTGTAAAAGGTGATGCCGTTGCTGGAATTATTATTACTCTTGTAAATATTATCGCTGGATTTTTAATTGGAGTGTTTCAACATGGAATGGATTTAGCTCAAGCCGCTAAAACTTATACTATTTTAACAATAGGAGATGGACTTGTAGGACAAATTCCAGCTCTTATGGTTTCTACAGCTACCGGTATTATTATTACTCGCGCTACTAAAGATGAAACTAATTTTGCCGAAGGTGTTATTAAGCAATTAATGAGAGATTATAAAGTAGTTTTGATTGTTGGAGTAATTATTATCTTTTTTGCGTTTATTCCGGGATTTCCAACTGGAAGTTTATTGTTTGTTGGTAGTGTATTTTTAATTACTGGATATTTAATGATGGAAACTGAAAAAGGAGTTGATCCAATTGCTGAATTTTTAAATAAATTTAAGAAAAAACCTAAAAAAGAAGTTAAAAAAGAGACTAAAGAAGAGAAAAAAGAGGAAAAAGAAAAACCTAAAAAATCTCCTGAGGAACTTGCTAAAGAAGAAGAAAAAGTGCTTGAAGATATTTTAAAAGTAGAACTACTTGAGCTTGATATTGGATATCAATTAATTAGACTTGCTGATCCAAATCAGGGAGGAGATTTGCTTGATAGAATAAAAGCAATGCGTAAAAAAATAGCATCTGATTATGGATTCTTAGTTCCTCAAATAAGAATTAAGGATAATTTGAATCTAAAACCTATCGAATATCAAATTTTATTAAAAGGAGTAGAAGTAGCAAGAGGGGAAGTGTATCCAGATAAATATCTTGCCATGTCTTCTCCTATGGTAATGGAAGAAATTGAAGGAGTAAAAGTAAAAGAGCCGGCTTTTGGAATTGATGCTGTATGGATTGATGAAGATCAAAAAGAAGAAGCTATGATGAACGGATATACGGTTGTTGATCCATCTACTGTTATAGTAACTCATTTAAGCGAAATTATTAAAAAATATGCAGAAGAACTTTTAACTCGTCAAGATGTTCAAGCTCTTCTTGATAGAGTTAAAAAAGATTATCCAGCAATTGTAGATGATGCTTTGAAAGTTGCAAATATTGGACTTATTCAAAGAGTTCTAAAATCGTTGCTTCACGAAAAAATTCCAATAAAAGATATGATAACCATATTAGAAACTATAGCAGATGTTGCTGAATATACTAAAAACGTTGATACTATAGTCGAGCATGTCAGAAGTGCCTTAAGTAGGGTCATTACAAAATTATATAGCGATGAAGATGGAACTTTAAAATTAATTACTTTTGATTCTCAAACGGAACAATATCTTTTATCAAAATTAAAACAGCAAGGAGAACAAAAACAATTTTTATTAACTGTAGCTGAAATGAATAAACTTGTAGAAGAAATTAACAATGCGGCAAAGGATCTTGTAAATAAAGGAATAGCTCCAGTTGTATTAATAGTTGATCCGTTGATTAGAAAGCCACTTGCTGAGATTTTGGAAAGATTTGGAGTTGAGGTGGTTGTGTTATCTCACGCAGAAATTGATCCAAACGCAAAATTTGAAGTTCTTGGAAGTATAAGTATTGATTTTAATGCTTAGTTAATGTTAAAATAATAACTAAAAAAAGGGTAAGTGATGAAACTTAGTTTTAAATGGAGATTGATTTTGATAATTATAATGGTTCAGTTGTTTTTGATGATACCTGGAGCTATTTTTATAAAACATCAAATAGAGCAATTTGGTATTAAAGAAAGTATTGATAAAGCAAGAAAATTAGCCGATGAACTTTTAGCGGTTAGACATTATATGGCAACGATAGCTCCTTATGTAAAATTTACTAAAAAAGATATCTCTCAATGGGCTGCTACTCCGGCTTATACTGGAAGGATGGTAGCAAGCGAAGTTTCAAAAAAAGCTGGATTTTATATTAAGCAAACTTCTCTTAAATATAGAAATCCTTTAAATAAACCAACCGAAGAAGAAAAAAGGATTTTAAAACTTATAGAAGAGAAGCATTTGGACGAATATTATGAAGTTGATGAGAAAGCAGGAGTTATTAGATACGCTAAAGCGTTAAAAATTAAAAAAGTATGTTTGAAATGTCATGGGGTTCCTGGAAAAGATGTGCCTATGCCTTTATATAAAAGATTAGTTAAAGATTACGGAAAGGTTGCTTTTGGATATAAGTTAGGAGATATAAGGGGTATTATTAGTGTAAAAGTTCCAATTAAAGAAGCACTTAAAACTGCTAAAAAATTCGAATTAATGATGATAATAGGCGGATTAATTTCTACTTTTATTTTCGTAATAATTATAGTAATTGTCATTAATAGATTGTTTGAGAAAAATATTATCGATCCAATTAGAGAATATGCTGAAATTTTAGAAAAAAATGAAGATGATTTAACTATACATTTGGAAGAGAAAGGAAGTGAAGAAGTAAGGTTAATTGCAAGAAGTATTAATAAATTTATCTCTACTTTAAAAGAAGTTATTTTAATGATTAAGAATAATATGGCAAATTTACTTGGCATTACTAATAAAATTACTAAAAATGCCAACGTTTTGGTAGATACGGTAGAAGAGCAACATAGACTAAGTGCAGTTTCGAAAGAAAATATTTCTCATTTAGAGGAAAAATTTGAGGATTCTAAAAATTTAATAGATTCTTCAAAAGAGAGTATCGATATTACTCAAGAAGTAATGTTAAAAAATGTAAATGCTTTAGAGGAAATTGCAGAGGAAGTTAATAATCAAATGAATAATGAAATAGAAGTATCTCAAAAAATAGATTCTTTAGTAGAAAAAACCGAAGAGATTAAAAACGTATTGAATATTATTAAAGAAATTGCAGATCAGACTAATCTTCTTGCATTAAACGCGGCAATTGAGGCGGCAAGAGCTGGGGAGCATGGAAGAGGGTTTGCTGTTGTTGCTGATGAAGTTAGAAAATTAGCAGAAAAAACTCAAAAAAGTTTGGGAGACATAAATGCAAGTGTTAATTTAATAGTTGAAGAAGTTAACAATACTAAAAATTTAATAGACTTAAATAAAGAAAATTTTGAAAAAATAAACGAAAAAACTCAAGAAGTTAGCGAATCTACTTCTCAGGCAAATGAGCAATTAAAAAATGCGTCTGAATATATTACTAACGCAATAGAATCTATTGATAATATGGAAAAAAGTATTTTAACGATAAAAAATACTTTAGAAAAACTAAATATAGAAACTACCGAAACTGAAAAAGTTGCTAAATCTCTAAAAGCTATTACGCAAGAATTAGTAAATATAGTAAACATATTAAAAGAAGAAGCAAATAAATTTAAGGTTTAAAAGCAATAAAAGTAGCGAAGTTGTTCCATCTAAAAATTACCTCAACTTCGCTAAATCCTGCGTTTTTTAACATTTCAATGTTTTCGTTCATTGAATAAGGAATCAAAACATTCTCAAGCGCTTCTCTTTTTTGAGCTATTTCAAATTCACTATAACCCATCTTTTTTTTATAATCATAATAAATATCAATCATGATTTTATTTAACTTTTTATTTTCGCTAATTAATTTTTCGCTCATTAAAAATATTCCATTTTTAGTTAAAGAATCGTATATTTTTTTAATTAGTTTTTCTCTTTTTAAGGGTCTTATGAATTGAATTGTATAATTTGAAATTATTGCTTTTGAATTTGAAAAGTCATATTCTAAAAAATCAGCCTCTATGAATTTAATATTAACTCCAAAAGCTTTTGCTTTTTGTTTTGCTCTTTTTATCATTGCGCTTGAAGAGTCAATTCCTATAAGGTTTAAATTTTTTGTTTTTTTTGCAAGATTTATTAAAAAAGTGCCCGTAGAGGAACCTAAATCTACTATTTTATCATTTGGTTTTAGAAAATTTTTTAGTATATCTATTTGTAAATTTAGATTTTCTTGGTAAAAAGGAATGCTTCTGTTTAACATATCATCAAAAACGCTTGCTACTTCTTCGTCGAATTCGAACTGTTTTTCTATTGGTTTGGTAAATATTTTATCTTTCATTTAAGACCTTTTTGTTATAATTGCTACGTAAATTTTACAAAAAAAGGCATTTAAATGAAAGATCCAACGATAGCTCTTCATTATGGATATAATAAAAATAGCGAATTTACTATTCATCCTCCAATTTATATGACTACTGCATATGAATATCAAGATACCGATCATGCAGCAAGACTTTTTAATTTGGAGGAAGAAGGAAATATTTATACACGAATTTCTAATCCAACTACAAGAATATTTGAAAAAAGAATATCTGCTCTTGAAAGAGGGGTTGATGCTTTGGCTACTGCTTCTGGAATGGCTGCTATATTTTATTCTATTTCAAATTTGGTAAAAAGCGGAGAGAATGTAGTAATAGCGAATAAATTATATGGAGGAAGCATCACTTTATCTACTCAAACTTTAAAACAATTTAATATCAAAGCTAAATTTTTTGATATTGAAAATTTAGAAACTTTAAAGGAAGTTATAGACGAAAATACAAAAGCAATTCTTTTTGAGAGTATTTCAAATCCAGCATTAGCAGTAGCTGATTTTGAAAAAATTGTAGAGATTGCTAATGAAAAAGGAATAGTCACTATTTGTGATAATACTTTGGCTACTCCTTATGGCGTTAAACCTATCGAATATGGAGTGGATATTGTTGTTCATAGCGCAAGCAAATATATTGTAGGAAATGGGAGTGCTATAGCGGGATGTATCATAGAAAGTTCAAATGCTAAAGAAAAACTAAAAAATTACGAACAATTTATTAAACCTGATGAGAGTTATCATGGACTTGTTTATTTAGATAAATTCGAAAATCCTTTTATTGCCAGAGCAAGACTTGCTCTTTTAAGAGATTATGGAGCGGTTTTGTCTCCTTTTAACGCATGGCTTTTAATAAATGGGCTTGAAACTTTACATTT
This sequence comes from Nautiliaceae bacterium, assembly GCA_027063595.1. Lineage (GTDB taxonomy): Bacteria > Campylobacterota > Campylobacteria > Campylobacterales > Nautiliaceae > Caminibacter. The sequence goes on from JAMORJ010000067.1 coordinate 5,742, forward strand.
AAGAATTCAAGCTCATAGTGAAAATGCGCTAAAAATAGCAGAATATATCGCAAATAAAGGATATAAGGTAAATTATCCGTTTTTAGAGAGTAATAAGAATTATAAGTTAGCAAAAAAATACTTAAAATATGCTGGAGGTATTCTTAGTTTTGATTTAGGAAATTACGAAAAAGCGAAAAATTTTGTAAATAATTTAAAAATTTTTTCTCTTGTTACGAATATAGCCGATTCTAAATCTTTAGTAACTCATCCGGCAAGTACGACTCATCAACAATTAAGCAAAGAAGAATTAATTTCTGCTGGAGTTCCTGAAGGTTTAATTAGAATGAGCGTTGGACTTGAAGATATTGAAGATTTAATTGAAGATATTGGAGGTGCTCTTGAAAAGATTGGTTAATCAAATATTTTTGATACCGATTTTATTTTTATTGGCTGCTATTTTAATGTATGGGATTTTCTATTTTTACTTTATTGAAGATGTTTCTAAGAAAGAATTTAAAAAAATTGAAGACTTAATAGTTAATAATGAAAAAAAAGTAGTAAAAGCAAATTTAGATGGCATTTTTGCTGGAGCTAGAGAAATTAGAGTAGTAGCTTATGATGCTACTAAAGAAGTGTTAAAAAGCGTTTTGGATCAAGTAATTAGAAATTATGTTTATTTTGATAAGGGAGAGGAGGCATTTTTTAAAAATCATTTTAACGATAAATTATTTTTTTACATAATTTCTCGGAAAATAGTTTATCCTAAAATTTATCAAACTTTTATGAAGGTAGATAACAAAAATTTTTTAATTTCTGTTCTTAATGGAAAGAAATATTTATCTGTAGAGAAGAAAATAGGAGATAAAATAATAGGAGTTGCCTATAAGTTAGATTTAATAGATTCGTTAGTAAAAAACGAAATAATTAATTATATAAAATTTTTAAATTTAGATAAGGATTATATAGCTATTGGAGAGATTACGAATTGGTATGCAACAAAAGGAGTTTTTGGAAAAATAGTTTATCATCCTATAAAGTATTATGAAGGGAAAATTTTAAGTTTGGATTCTCCAGATGTAAAGGGAAACTTTTATAAGAAAAAATATTTTAATTGTTTAAAAGAACATGATTCTTGCTATGTTGAATATTATTTTTTAAATCCACAAACTAATAAAATTGAGAAAAAATTAAGCTATTTTATGATTTATAGACCTTATAATTTCGTTTTTGTAAAAGGAATTTATTATTCTACTTTAATTAAACAAGTTAATAAAGTTAAAGAAGAGACAATTAAGGATTTCTATAAGTTTTTTATTATTACTTTTTTGCTTTTGCTTTTTTTCGTTATTTTAAGTTTTGTTGTTTCTTATTTTCTTTCAAAGAAATTAGCTAGTAAGGTTTTGGAAGAGTATAATATTTTAAAAAACGAATTGTTTGAGAGGATATATTTCGATGAGGTTACTAAACTTCCTAATAAGTTTAAATTACTTGAAGATTTAAAAAATTATAAATCTTTGGTAATTTTAGATATAGAAGATTTTGCAAATATTAATAATTTATATGGGTTTGACTTTGGAGATAAAATTTTAATTGAGGTTTCTAAATTTTTACGAAAAAGATTTAAAAGAGTATATAAAGTTGGAAGCGATGAATTTGCTATACCTTTTAATACAAAGCTAAATGAAAAAATGTTAAAAAAGATTTCTTCTTTGGAATTTGAGTTTGAAAAAGTGGAACTTTCTTTTATAGTTGGAGGAAGCGAAGTACCGGATTTATATATAACGGCTGAGAGTAGTTTGAAATTAGCTCAAAAGAGAGGGTTAAAGTATTTATTGTATGATGAAAAATATAAAACTATTCAAAAGGAAAAATTTGAAAAAATTTTAATGTTAAGAAAAGTATTAAAAGAAAATAGCATAATACCTTATTATCAAGCTATTGTAGATAAGTTTGGGAATGTTAAAAAATATGAAGCTTTAATGAGAGTGAAATATAAAAACGATGTTTATTCTCCTTTTATATTTATGGATTTGATAAAAGAAGCTAAACTTTATGATGATTTTTCTAAATTAATGATAAAAAAGGTTTTTGAGGATTTAGTTTCTAATAAAATAAAAAATGTAAGCGTAAATTTATCGTTTTTAGATATTTCTAATAAAGAAATTAGAAAATTTATTTTGGAATATTTGAAAAAATATAAAATAGGAGAAAGAATTACTTTTGAAATTCTTGAGAGCGAAAGTTTACAAAACATGGAAATAGTAAAACATTTTGTTAAAGAATTGAAAAGTTATGGAGGTAAAATTGCAATAGACGATTTTGGCAGTGGATATTCCAATTTAGTAAATATTTTATCTTTAAAGCCCGATTATATAAAAATTGATGGTAGTTTGATTAAACACGTACAAAATCTAGAATATTTTGAAATAGTTAGATTAATTAATGATTTTGCAAAAGAATTTAACATACATACTGTTGCGGAATTTGTAGAAAATAAAGAAATTTTTGAAATTTTGAAAAAAATAGGAATTGAATATTTTCAGGGATATTATTTTCATAAACCTGAACCATTTGATAAAATTTCGTAAAAAAAGGTTATTATGAAAATAGAAACTAAATTAGCAAAATTTACAAAACCTTTATATCTTGAAAGTGGTAGGTTGCTTGAACCTTGGCAGATTAAATATGAAACATATGGAGAATTAAACGAAAATAAAGATAATGTTATTTTAATAACTCACGCTCTATCGGGTTCTCATCATGCCGCTGGTAAATATGAGGGGGATAGAAAGCCAGGATGGTGGGATGGATTGATTGGAGATGGGAAAGCTATAGATACTAAAAAGTATTTTGTAATCTGTACTAATGTAATAGGTAGTTGTTTTGGCTCTACTGGTCCAATGAGCGAGATTTATCCCGGAAGTAATGAAAGATATAGATTAAAATTTCCCGTAATTACTATAAAAGATATGGTAAAAGCTCAAAAAATACTTTTAGATTTTCTTGGAATTAAAAAACTTAAAGCCGTAATTGGCGGTAGTATGGGAGGAATGCAAGCTTTAAGACTTGGAATAGATTTTCCTGGATTTGCTAAATATATTATTCCTATTGCAACTACTTATCAAACTAGAGCTTATGTAATTGCAATAAATAAGGCAATGATAGAAACAATTAGAGCGGATAAAGATTTTAAAAATGGAAATTATGAAGTTGGAGCTTATTTAAAAGGACTTGCTGCTGCTAGGATGATAGGATATTTGAATTATATTTCTCCTTCCACTTTTGATAAAAAATTTGGAAGAGAATATGTAAAAACCGATGGTATGTTTGAGTTGTTTGGTAGATTTCAGGTTGAATCTTATCTCGAATATAACGGGGCGATGTTTCCTAAATGGTTTGATGCGTTAAGTTATATTTATCTTTTAAAAGCGATTTCTCTTTTTGACGTTGGTAGAGGATTTAATTCTTTGGAAGAGGCGTTTTCTCAAATTAAAGATAAAATGTTTTTAATTTCTTTTTCCGGAGATACTTTATTTTTTCCAGAAGAGATGAGAAATATTAAAAAATATATGGATAAAGTTGGAGGAAGATGTCAATATTATGAAATTGATAGCGATTATGGTCATGATAGTTTTTTAGTTGAAATTGATAAATTTAGTAATTTAATTAGCGATATTTTAGAAGGAGAACTTGATGATAGATTTTGAAAAAAAAATTGAAGAGGCAAAAAAACTTTTGGAAAAACTAAATGATCCAGAAATTACTCTTCATCAAGCGATTGAATATTATAAAAAAGGGATAAAATTATTGGAAGAAGCTTCTAAAATGATTGAAGAAGCTAAACTTCAATTTAAAGAAATTAAATGAAAATAGCCTTTTTACAATCCGATTCTCTTCCTTATGATAAAGCTAAAATTAATTATTTTTTATCTCTTTCAAAAAGGGAAAATGCAAAAGTTTTCGTTTTACCTGAATATGTATTAAATAGGTTTTTTAAAGAGCTTGAAAAAATGCCAATTTCTTTTATTAAGAATCAAACTTCTCATCAAATAAAACTTCTAAAACAATTATCCGAAGTTTATAACATAATTATTATAGCTCCTTTAGTATTGATTAGGGGAGATAAAAAATATAAGGTATTGGCTAAATTTTTTCAAGGAAAAGTTAGATATTATTATTCTCAAGTTTTTATGCCATATTCTCATTGGAATGAAGAAAAGTTTTTTGAAAAGAAAAAAAGTAATCCTTTAATATTTAATATAGGTAAGTTTAGAATTGGCGCTTGTTTTGGGTTTGAGTCTCATTTTGATAAATTTTGGGAGTATTTTAGAGATAAAAAATGTGATGTAGTTTTAATTCCAAGCATTGGAACTTTTAATTCTTTTAATAGATGGTTTGAAATGTTAAAAACAAGAGCTTTTCTTAATAATATGTATGTTATAAGGGTAAATAGAATAGGAAATTATAAAGATTGGGAATTTTATGGTAAAAGTTTTGTGATCTCTCCAGAAGGAGATGATGTAATATTGTTAGGTAATAAAGAAGAGCTTGGTATAGTAGATGTTAGCAAAGAAGCAGTAAAAGAAGCAAGAAAAGAATGGAAGTTTTTAAAGCTTTCTAAAGAAATCAAATTTTAATCATAAATTTCCAATATTTCGTAAGCCGTATTTCTTTTTGCGGGAATTTCTCCAATATCTTTTATTAATTTTATCATTTCTTCTTGATTCATTCTATTTTGAACTCCAGCGCTTCTTACTACATTTTCTTCCATCATGGTACTTCCAAGATCGTTTGCTCCATATAATAAAGCAAGTTGCCCGATATAACTTCCTTGAGTAACCCATGAACTTTGAATGTTTTTGAAATTATCCAAAAATAATCTGCTTACTGCTAAATATCTTAAATATCTATTAGATGAGGTTTTGTGCTTTATGATACCTTTTTTGTAAAGTTCTGTGTTTTTTGGCTGAAAAGACCACATAATAAAAGCTCTAAATCCTCCTGTTTCGTCTTGGAGATTTCTTATTTTTTCAAGATGCTCAACTACGTCTTCTTCTTTATCTACGCTTCCAAACATCATTGTAGCGGTTGTTTTCATTCCAAGCAAATGAGCCGTTTTATGAATTTCAAGCCATCTACTGGAGCTTATTTTTTTTGGAGCTATTATTTTTCTAACTTTATCTACCAATATCTCTGCTCCGGCTCCCGGAATTGAAGATAGTCCCGCTTCTTTTAATCTAACTAAAGTTTCTTTTATTGAAATTTTACTAATTTTGCTTATATAATCTATTTCTGGAGCCGAAAATCCGTGAATTGTAATTTGTGGATATTTTTTGTGAATATGGGAGACTAATTTTTCATAGTAATCTATTTTTAAATCAGGATGGACTCCTCCTTGAAAAAGGATTTGGGTACCTCCTATTTTAATTAATTCTTCTATTTTTTTATCTATTTCTTCGAAACTTAAAAGATATGCGTCCTTATCGTTTTTATGTCTATAAAATGCACAAAATTTACAATCGCACCAACAAATGTTTGTATAGTTTATGTTTCTATCGACTATAAAGGTAGTAATTTTTTTTGGGTGAAGTTCGAGTTTTTTTTCGTATGCCATTTTAGAGAGTTTTAATAAATCTTCGTTTTGGATTAGTTTTAGCGCATCTTTTTTTGTTAATCTCAAAATTTCTCCTTAATTTTTTATATAATTTCATAAAGATATTATCAAAAAAGGCTGCTTAATGGAAGAATTGGTTAAAAAAATTTTTGAAAAAACTATAGAAGAATTGGAAAAAGCTCAAAAATTGCCTTTTCCTCTTTATTATAAAGAAGTATTTAACAAAATAGCAGAAGATGAAAAAATCATAGATAAATTTAATCCAAAGTTGTTATGTTTAGAAAGATCCATTAATGAAATTTTATTAGAAAAGACTCAAGACACTATACAACATATTAACGAAACTTCAAAAAACTTAAAAAATAATTCTAAAATGATTATAGAAGAAATTGACGATGCAAGTCCAGAAGAGCTAAAAGAAGACGTTTTAAAATTTAGTCGATCTATGATAGAAATGATTGATAAAATGGAGAAAAAAATACAAGAATTAGAATCTGAACTTAAAAAAGCTTATGAAGAACTTCATGTAGATCCTTTAACTAAAGCGTATAATAGAAAAGCTCTTGAAAAAGATTTAAAAGAATTATTAAATAAGGGAAAGGAAGAAGATCTTGATTTAGTAATTGCTATTGTAGATGTCGATAACTTTAAGCAAATAAACGATGAATATGGGCATTTGGTTGGAGATTTTGTTTTGGTAAAACTTACTCAAATCATTAAAAATATTATTAAACAGCATGGGAAAATTTATAGATACGGGGGAGATGAGTTTATTATAGTGTTTTATCCAACAAAGCTGTCTTTGGCTCAAAAATTAGTAGAAAATATCGTTAAAAAAATTTCTAAAACTGCTTTAAAATATAAAGATAACCTAATAAAAGTTACTATTTCAGTTGGTGTTGCTGCTCATCAAAAGGGAAATTCTATGGAAAGTTTGCTTAAAAAAGCTGATGAAGCGTTATATTTTGTTAAAAATCATGATAAAAATGGTTATAATACTTTTAAAAACCAAGGAGATAAATGAATTTGTTTGATGCAATTATTTTGGCAATAACTTTAATGCTTGGGATAAAAGGTTTTTTTAATGGATTTATTAAAGAAATTGCCGGACTTGTAGGATTGATTGGAGGTCTTTTTTTAGCTTCTATTTATTTTCATGAAGCGGGAATTTATATTAATCAATATATTTTTCATATTCCAAATAAATCGGCAATTGATTTAGTTGGTTTTATTGCCGTTTTTGTGGGATTTTGGCTTTTTAGCGTTTTTATTGGATTTTTGATTTCTAAGATTTTAAAAATTAGTGCTTTGGGATTTTTCGATAGTATTTTGGGATTTATTTTCTCAAGTGCTAAGTTTTTTATATTGGTATCGGTAATTTTATCTCTACTTTATCAAGTAGAATTTTTAAAAGAAAAGATGAAAAATTATGCCAAAGATAGTTTTATTTTTCCAATAATGTTAAAAGTTGGTAACGAAATAATACATTTAAATCCCAAAGAGTTAGAAAAAGAGATTAAAAATGGTAAAATTTTAAAAACCTTTAAAGGAGATTAATGTTTTCAAATGAGTATGTACAACAAAGAATGCAAAAAGCTGAAAAATTAAAAGAGGCTGGTTTTAATCCATATGATCATAATTCAAAAAGAAATACCAAAATTGCAGAATTTCTAGAAAAGAATAAAGACGTATACGATCTTGAAAATAGAAGAGATGAAAATAGGAAATTTATAGTTGCCGGAAGGGTTAAATTTTTGCGTCTTATGGGAAAAGCCGCTTTTTTTAAAATAGAAGATGAAACTGGAATGCTTCAAGTTTATATGTCAAAAAATGATTTAGGAGATAAATTTAATCTTCTTAAAAAGACTCTTGAAGTAGGAGATATCGTAGAAGTTAGCGGATATCCTTTTGTAACTAAAACGGGAGAGCTTTCGATTCATGCAGATGACGTTAGAATTTTAACAAAAGCAATTCATCCATTGCCTGAGAAATTTCACGGGCTTCAAGATGTAGAGACTAAGTATCGTCAACGATATCTTGATATGATTATGAACAAAGAAACAAGAGATAGATTTAAATTAAGAAGTCAAATTGTTTCTCTTGTAAGAGAGTTTTTTTTGAGTAAAGGATTTTTAGAAGTTGAAACTCCAATGCTTCATACTGTTGTTGGAGGGGCAAGTGCAAGACCGTTTATGACTCATCATAATGCTCTTGATATAGATATGAATTTAAGAATTGCACCGGAGCTTTATTTAAAAAGATTGATAGTTGGAGGTTTTGAAGCGGTATTTGAACTTAATAGAAACTTTAGAAATGAGGGGATTGACCATACTCATAATCCAGAATTTACTATGATTGAGTTTTATTGGGCTTATCATACAATGGAAGATTTAATGAAGCTAACACGAGAGCTTTTTGATTTTCTTTTTGAAAAACTAAATCTTCCGAAAAAACTTCAATATGGGGATATGATAATTGATTTTGACGATTGGAAAACGATTACTTATAAAGACGCTTTAATCAATATCGGAGGTGTTCCGGAAGAAATACTTGATGATGTAGAAGCGATGAAAAAATATTTAAAAGATCATGGAGTGGATCTTGAAGAACATATAGATTCAAGAGGAAAACTTTGGGCTGAGCTTTTTGATGAGTTCGTGGAAGATAAACTTATAAATCCAACGTTTGTAACTGAATTTCCTATTGAAATTTCTCCTCTTGCAAGAAGGAGCGATAAAAATCCAGAGTTTGCGGAGAGATTTGAATTGTTTATTGCAGGTAAGGAAATAGCAAACGGCTTTAACGAACTTAACGATCCTCTTGATCAATATGAAAGATTTAAAGAGCAACTTAGAGCAAAAGCAAAAGGTGATGAAGAAAGTATGGATATGGATTATGATTATATTAGAGCTTTACAATACGGAATGCCTCCGACGGCTGGAGAAGGAATTGGTATTGATAGGTTAGTGATGCTTCTTACGAATTCTCATTCTATTAAAGATGTAATTTTATTCCCAACAATGAAACCAAAAAAAGAAATTAAAGATAAAGACGATATTCATTAAAAAAAGGAGATGCAATGAGTTTAAGAGATTTTGATATTGACGTGTATTCAATTTTGGAAAAAGAGCTTCAAAGACAAACTGATCATTTGGAAATGATAGCGAGTGAAAACTTTACTCTTCCAGAAGTTATGGAAGCGATGGGAAGCGTATTTACTAATAAATATGCGGAAGGATATCCTGGTAAAAGGTATTATGGAGGATGTGAATATGCCGATATGATAGAAAGTTTGGCAATTGATAGAGCTAAAAAACTTTTTGGATGTGAATTTGCAAATGTTCAGCCTCATTCAGGTTCTCAAGCAAATGCAGCTGTATATGTAGCTTTAATGAAACCTTATGACAAGCTTCTTGGAATGGATTTAAGTAATGGCGGTCACTTAACTCATGGAGCTAAAGTGAACTTTTCCGGTAAACATTATCATAGTTTTTCTTATGGAATTGATGAAAAGACTGGAAGAATCGATTATGATAGAGTAAGAGATATTGCAAAAGTTGTAAAACCAAAAATGATAGTTTGTGGGGCAAGTGCGTATCCAAGAGAAATTGATTTTGCAAAATTTAAAGAAATAGCGGATGAAGTTGGTGCTATTTTAATGGCAGATATTGCTCATATCGCAGGGCTTGTAGTTGCTGGTGAGCATCCAAATCCATTTCCTCATTGCGATGTCGTAACTACTACGACTCATAAAACGTTAAGGGGTCCAAGAGGAGGATTGATTCTTACGAATAACGAGGAGTATGCGAAAAAAATAAATAGTGCTATTTTCCCTGGAATTCAAGGTGGACCGCTTGTTCACGTAATTGCGGCAAAAGCTGTTGGATTTAAGATGAATTTAGAAGATAGCTGGAAAGATTATGCAAAACAAGTTAAAGCAAATGCTAAAGTTTTAGCGGAAGTATTAATGGAGAGAGGATATAAATTGGTTAGCGATGGTACTGATAATCACTTGGTGTTAGTTAGTTTTCTTGATAAAGAGTTTAGTGGAAAAGAAGCTGAAGAAGCTCTTGGAAGAGCTGGAATTACCGTAAATAAAAATACAGTTCCGGGAGAGAAAAGAAGTCCGTTTGTTACTAGCGGAATTAGAATTGGTTCTCCAGCACTTACGGCAAGAGGTATGAAAGAAGAAGAATTTAGACTTATTGCTAATAGAATAGCTGATGTTCTTGATGATATTTACAATCTTGAACTTCAAGAAAAAGTAAGAAACGAAATGAGAGAACTTGGAAGGAAATTCGTAATTTATGATAGACCTACTTATTAGTTTTTTAAGGAGAAATGGATGGCATATAACGTTGATATTTCGATGATTAAAATGAACAAGAAATATTACTTTGAATATAAAGGCAAAATCGTAAAAAAGATAGTTTATAAAGGTAGAACTTTTTTCGATAAATACGAAAAAGTCGATAAACCTTTGACATATCAAGTTATGAATGAACATATTGAAAGAAAAAAGATTATAGCTCATGATTTAATAAATAGAGAAAGAAATATTGTCGAAAATATCGTTTTTGATTATAACGGAATAGATCCTGAGAGATTTTGGCATAGAGCGAGTTTGCTTTTAAGAGAAGAAGGATTTTTAAATTTTACGGCATATCATTCAAAAACTAAAGGTCATTTGCACTTATACATTCACAAAGGACATACGGCTTTACCGGAAGCAATTCAACTTGCTAAAGCATTGTCTCAGAAATTATCTTTAAAGCTTCCAAAACAATGGAGGATGTTTCCAACGGATGAATTGCCTCCGGAATTTAATATATTGAATTTGCCATATGGGGTTTATAAAAAAGAAAGAGGAGCTTCTTGGGCAAGGCATATGTAAGGAGAGAAAATGAAAGAAGATTTGTTGATGGATAATTCGAACAAAAATAATTTAAAAAAACCTTTGATTTATGTAGCAGCGGCTTTTTTGATATTTATTATAGGGGTAATTGTTTTTGCCGTAATTCAAAATTCAAAAAAGGAAAATTCTATAGTTCCAACTGAAAGCAAACCTCAAGAAATAGTTCCAAAACCCCAAGATACTACTAATTTTCAACCGTTAAAAATTGAAGAGGAAACTCCAAAAATAGATAAAAATAAGTTAATTGAAGAAGAAAATAAAGTTAAAAATGTAGCTAAAACTTCAGATGTTAAAAAGACTCCAGAGATTAAAACTAAAGAGTTTCCAGAAGCTAAAACTAAAGAGCCTAAAAAAGTGGAAAAACCGCAAGAAGAATCTAAAATAACTACGGGTAAATATTACATTCAAGTAGCCGCTCTTTTAAAACATACAGAGCCTAATAAAAAATTTTTGGAGTTAATAAAAAAAGCTGGATTTGAATATACTTTTTACACTACTTATATAACAAAAAACGGAGAAAAAATAAAAGTTACAAAGGTATTGGTAGGACCTTTTAAAACAAAAGAAGATGCTTTAAAAGCTTTGAAAATTGTTAAACAAAAAATTACTCAAAATGCGTTTGTTTTTAGGGTTAAATAATGGTATATGATAAATTTTTGGTTGATGAGTTTAGCGTAATAGCAATTTATAACAAAATAAAAGATCTTTTTAAAAAAGAGAAAATATTTTTACTTGAAAGCGTTATTAATAATGAAGATGGGAATTATTCTTTTATTTTTGTAGGAGAGAAAGAGCGAGTTGTTTATAAAAATTATAAAACTTATTATTTTGATGGAAAAGAAGAAAAGGAATTTAAAACCGATCCTTTTGTTTTTTTAAAAGAATATTATAAAAAAATAGACTTTAATAAATTTAGAAAGCTAACAAGAGATTTAAAAATTGGGTTTGTGGATGGTTTTGTAGGATATATTGGTTATGATATGGTAAAAGTGTTTGAGCCTGTTTTAAAATCTGTAATGGATAATTTGGTAGATGAGACTAATATTCCCGATTTTTATATGATAAGGCCAAAAATAGTAATTGGCTATTCTCATAAATTTTCTGAATTAACAGTAATTGTAAATGATCCCGCGTTAGAGAAGTATTTATATGTTATAAAAGATGTAATTAATAGCGAATATAAACACATTCCTTTAAAGCCAGTAAAACTTTTGAGCGAGCCTAAATTTGTATTTAGTAAAGAAAAATTTTTTGAAATGGTTGAAAAAGCAAAAGAGCATATTAATGCAGGTGATATTTTTCAAATCGTTTTATCTAATAGATTAAAAGTAAAGGCTAAAGTAGATAAGCTTTCTTTTTATAGAAAACTTAGAAGCAAAAATCCTTCTCCTTATCTTTATTATTTGGATATCGATGATTTTGCGATAATTGGTTCTTCTCCAGAAGTTATGGTAAGATTGACGGATAATGTAATACTTTTAAGACCTATTGCAGGAACTAGAAAAAGAGGAGAAAATCTAAAAAAAGATTTGGAATTGGAATTTGATATGATAAACGACGAAAAAGAAGTAGCCGAGCATATTATGCTTGTGGATCTTGGAAGAAACGATGTAGGAAGAGTGGCAAGAGCCGGAAGCGTAAAAGTTCCTGAAATGATGAGAGTAGAGAGATATTCTCATGTAATGCATATGGTAAGCGATGTTGTAGGAGAGCTTGATAATAAATATGATATGTTTGATTTATTTAAGGCAACTTTTACAGCTGGAACAATGACTGGAGCTCCAAAAATTAAAGCAATGGAGCTTATAGCTAAATTTGAAGGAATAAAAAGAGGATATTATGCTGGAAGTATAGGATATTTTGGATTTGATGGAAATATGGATAGCGCAATTACCATTAGAACGGCTTTGATTAAAAAAGATGAAGTTATTTTCCAAGCTGGAGCTGGAATTGTCGCTGATAGCAAAAAAGAACTTGAATATAAAGAAGTAAATAATAAGCTAGGAGCTTTAGTATCGACTTTAAAGGATTTAAATGGGGGTAATTAAAAATCATATAGGCAATAAAATCTTTTATAGACCTCAAGGTTTTTTAGATTCTCAAAACGCTGCTGAAATTATAACTCCAATGGATATGTCTTCCATGGAAAAAAGAGGTGTTAAGTGCGTTATGGTTGATTTTAGCAAGATTATTAGTGCAAATATGAATGCTATTAGATTTTTAAATGATATTGCTGAGACGTTATACAAAAAAAATATTCAGGTAGCGTTTGTAAATGCAAATAATAATATTTATGCGATTTTTGAGAGGCTTGATAATGTGTTTTTTAATTATTTTGAAAATGAAGAGGTTTTTAGAGTTTTTTGCGATGAAGATTATATTCCTCAAAATCAGGTAGTTATTTGTTGCGTAAAAGATGAGCAAAACAAAAATATGCTAATGTTTAATTTAGTAAAAAAAGGAATAACTCCTGCTATTGTAGATTCTGATGATAATATAGGAGAGGGAGCTATCGTAATTAAAAAATCTTTTATTTCTAAAATTTCAAATAGAGTAATGGCAATTATGAAAAATGGAAGTATTTATTTCTTTTTTGATGGATTTTTGGATGCCAATATCTCAAGAATGTTTGATATTGAATATTTTAGGAGAAATTTGCTAATAGGTTTTAAAATTTTTGTGTTTGATATGAATGATGTAAAAGGAATGAATATTCACGCCGTAAGATTTCTTTCAAAGCTTGGTGTTGAATCTGCTGAATATGGAGCGCTTTTAGCAATTATTGGTCTTAGTAAAAAAAATATTCAGCCAAAATTGATTGAAGATTTAGAAGATGTTGGGTTTTTGTTTTTTTCTACGGAAGAAGAGTTTTTAAATTCGGAAGAATATAAACATGCTTATGAAAATAGCGGAGCTATTTATAAGAAAAAAAGAAAAATTACAAAAGATTTTGTAAAAGTATTGCCATTTTTTGTTAACGCAACGATTTCTACTATTGAAATGATGACTGGAGTAAAATCTACAAAAGAGCCTCCTAATATTAAAGAGGTAAATGTAGATACTAGTAGAAAAGATTTAGTTGCAAGTTCAATTGGATTTTATGGAGATATTGATGGAGCTTTGATTTTAATTTTTACTGAAAAACTTACAAAAATTATTAGTAAAATTTTAATAGGAGAAGAGTTTAAAACCAAAGAAGAAATGGTTGATATGGTAGGAGAGTTTGCAAATATCATCGTTGGAAATGTTAAATTGGAACTCTCAAAACATGATATTGATATTAATCTTACTTTACCTAAAGTTTTTGATAAATTAGAAGAACTTCAAGATATAGTGGTAAATCGTCAAGGAATTGAAGTAAAATTTTACTTTGATAAAGAAGAGTTTTATTTTTATCTTGTAAGGTAGAAAAATGCTTTTAATTTTTGGAAATCCGATAGATCATTCAAAATCTCCTCTTATGCACAATTATTTTTTAAAAAAAATGGGAATTAATGAATGTTATGGTAGATTTTTGCTTCAAGATGGCTCAAAAATTATAGAAAAATTTAAAGAATTAAAAATAAATGGAGCAAATGTTACCATTCCTCATAAAGAATGGGCATATAAATTGGCTGATGAAGTAAGAGGAATTGCTACAAAAATAGGAGCCGTTAATACTTTAGTAAGAGAAGGAGAAAAAGTTATAGGCTATAACACAGATGCTCCAGGATTTTTGGAAGCTATAAAAGAATTTGAGTATAAAAAGCCTCTTATAATTGGTGCTGGAGGAACGGCAAAAGCTTTAAGTGTTGTATTGCCTAATGCTCATATTTTAAATAGAAGTCCAAAAAGATTGGAATTTTTTAAATCAAAAACCAAAGTATTTACTTGGGATAGTATTAATGAGTTTAATTACGATTTAATTATTAATACAACAAGTGCTGGATTAAATGATGAAAATTTACCAGCTCCAGAAGATATTTTAGAAAAACTTTTTAAGAATGCAAAATACGCAGTTGATGTAATTTATGGAAAAGAAACTGCTTTTTTGAAAATGGCAAAAAAATTTAATTTAAAGACTAAATCAGGTCTTGATATGCTTGTTTATCAAGGAATATTAGCAATGGAACTTTTTTTAAAAAAGAAAATAGACAAAGAAAAAGCGGCTAAAATCTATTTTGAAATTCTTAAGGATTAGGTTCGTATAGAAGCTCCATTTTTGCACCAATATTTGTGAATTTTTCTATTAAATTTTCATATCCTCTAAATAGATGATAAATTCTATGTACGTTTGTTTGATTTTTGGCAATAAGTCCTGCTAAAACTAAAGCCGAAGATGCTCTAAGATCCGTTGCCATGACATCTGCTCCATATAATGGAGTAGGACCTTTAATGTATGCTATTTTTCCTTGAATTGTTATGTTTGCTCCAAGTCTATTTAATTCGGCTACATGCATAAATCTATTTTCGAATAATCTCTCTTCAATTACGCTCACTCCATTGGCTTGAGTTGCAATTGCCATAAATTGAGCTTGTAAGTCCGTTGGAAAGCCTGGATATTCGCTTGTTAAAATGTCTATTGAGTTTATTTTATTTGCCGGATGAATAGTTATGTTTTTATCTTTTATTTCTATTTTAAAGCCCATTTGTTTAAATTTTAAAAGGACGCTTTCAAGATGATTAGGCTCTGCGTTTGTTACGGTTAATTTTGAATTGGTAATTGCTCCAGCGGCTAGATAAGTTCCAGCTTCTATTCTATCTGGAATAATTTCTGTATTTTTTAATTCGATTAGTTCTCCATCGGTTCCGTAAATCGTTATTTCGTTTGTTCCAATGCCTTGAATATCTATTCCACTTTCTTTTAGACTCTCACAAAGTTGAACGACTTCTGGTTCTTTTGCAGCATTTATGATTCTTGTTTTTCCTTTTGCTAAAGCTGCCGCCATTACTATGTTTTCTGTTCCTGTAACGGTTATTTTGTCAAATACAATATCAGTTCCCTTTAATTTTCCTTTTGCTTTTATATATCCTCCCTCAATTTTTATTTCTGCTCCCATTAAGCTTAGAGCTTTTAAATGTAAATCAACCGGTCTTGCTCCAATTGCGCAACCCCCTGGTAAAGAGACTTCGCATTTGTTAAATCTGCTAAGTAATGGTCCAAGTACTAAAATAGAAGCTCTCATTGTTTTTACAATTTCGTAAATTGCTGTAGTTTTGTTTATAGTTGAAGTTTCTATTGTTAATTGGTTGTTTGTAAATTGATAATTTGCTCCTAAATTTTTTAGTAGTTTTAAAAGAGTATTTACATCTGCTACGTTTGGAACATTTGATAATGTTACTTCTTTTTTTGAAAGAATAGTAGAAGCTATTAATGGTAAGGCAGCGTTTTTTGCTCCGCTAATTTTTACGCTTCCTTTTAGATCGGGAGAGTGGTAAATTTTTAAGTATTTGTACATTCCAAGCCTTTTAGCAGTTTAATTTCTTTAGCCCATAATGAAGGATCGATAGTTTCTAAAATTAAAGGGATATTGTCTATTCTTTTATCATTCATTATAAATTTGAAAGCATCAAGCCCAATTTCTCCATATCCTAAATTGTGGTGCCTATCTACTCTGCTTCCTAATTTTGCTTTTGAATCGTTTAAATGCATTCCTTTTAAGTATTTAAAACCTATGATTTTATCAAACTTTTTCATTGTCTCTTCGTAAGCTTCTTTTGTTCTAATATCATAACCGGCGGCGAATATATGAGCAGTATCGATACATACGCCAATTCTTTCTTTATCTTCGATTTTGTCTATGATATAAGCTAAATGTTCGAATTTATATCCTAAATTGCTTCCTTGACCGGCTGTCGTTTCAAGGACAAATATACAACTATCCGTTTCTTTTATAGCTAGATTTATGCTTTTGCTAATTAAATCAAGACATTCTTCCTCGCTAATTTTTCTTAGATGACTTCCTGGATGAAAATTAAGATATTTAAGACCTAATTGTTCAACTCTTTTAGCTTCATCTATAAATGCTTCGAGAGATTTTTGTCTTTTTTCATCTTCTGGATGTCCAAGATTTATTAAATAACTATCATGAGGCAAAACGGCATCTTTGCTAAATCCATGTATTTGCATATATTCTTTAAACTTTTTAATATTTTTTTCGCTTAATGGTTTTGCTTTCCATTGTCTTTGATTTTTTGTAAAAAGGGCAAAGCCCGTAGCTTTGATATTTATGGCATTAATTACGGCGTTTTCTACTCCTCCCGCTGCTGAAACGTGTGCTCCTATATATTTCAAAATTTTCCTTTATGTTAATTTTGGCCACTTTAGTTTACCGCTAGGATTTGATACCAAATGAATGTGAAGGTGGAATATTTCTTGTCCTGCGTTGCTGCCATTGTTTGTAATTAATCTGTAATCAGTAATGTTTAATGCTTTTGCAACTTCTTTAATAAAAGCCGCCATTTCTGAAAATAATTCATTTGGAGTATCGTTAAATTTTTCGTAATGTTCTTTTGGAATAATTAATACATGAATTGGTGCAATTGGGTTTATATCGTAAAATGCTAAAAATTTTTCGTTTTCAAGTACTTTTTTACTTGGAATTTCTCCTTTTACTATCTTACAAAAGATACAATCCATTGTTTCCTCCTTTTTTTTTTGGTATTATATCCAAAAAAATTTAAGGAGATTAGGTGGATTTAAGCGAAATTAAGAATGCTTTGAGTTTAGATGAGCTTGAGCAAATTAGAATTAAACTTCTTGGAAAAAAAGGATTAATTACTCAAAAGTTTAAAGAATTAAAAAATTTAGAAGAAGAAGAGAGAAAAAAAGTAGCAAAAGAATTAAACGAACTAAAAAATAAGGCAATAGAATTAATTAATGAAAAGAAAAAAGAATTAGAAGAGAAACTGCTTGAAGAAAAATTAAAAAGCGAAAGAATTGATGTAACTTTATTTAATCCAAAACCAACGGGAGCTATTCATCCAATAACCGATACGATGAATAAAATTATAAAATTTTTTACTAGAATGAATTTTTCTGTTGAAAGCGGTCCTTTAGTAGAAGATGATTTTCATAATTTTGAGGCTTTGAATCTTCCAAAATATCATCCAGCAAGAGATATGCAAGATACTTTTTATTTTAAAGATGCAAAACTTCTTAGAACTCATACTTCTCCCGTTCAAATTAGAACAATGCTTTCTCAAAAGCCTCCAATTAGAATGATATCTCCGGGAGCTGTTTTTAGAAGAGATTATGATTTAACTCATACTCCTATGTTCCATCAAGTAGAGGGACTTGTGGTAGATGAGAAAGGAAAGGTTAGCTTTGCTAATTTGAAGTTTATACTTGAAGCTTTTTTGGTTCATATGTTTGGAGATGTTAAAGTTAGATTTAGACCAAGCTTTTTCCCTTTTACTGAGCCAAGTGCCGAAGTTGATATTAGTTGTATTTTTTGTAATGGAGATGGATGTAGGGTTTGTTCTCACACTGGGTGGCTTGAAGTACTTGGATGTGGGGTAGTTGATCCAAACGTATTTAAAGCGGTTGGTTACGAAAATGTAAGCGGATATGCTTTTGGACTTGGAGTAGAAAGGTTTGCGATGCTTTTAAATAAAATAAACGATCTTAGAAGCATGTATGAAGGAGACATTAGACTAATGGAGCAGTTCAAATGATAGTGACAAGAAGATGGCTTGAGGAATTTATAAATTTGGATGGAATTTCAACAGAAGATCTTATTAGAACTTTAAATAGAATAGGTCAGGAAGTAGAAGGTTATAAGAAAATAGAAATTCCAAAAAATGTTGTAGTAGGTGAAGTAATTGAATGTTACAAACATCCAAATGCTGATAAGTTAAACGTATGTCGTGTAAATGTTGGAGATGAAGAGCTTCAAATTGTTTGCGGTGCAAGTAATGTAGCGGCTGGGCAATTTGTTGCTGTTGCTAAAGTTGGGGCGAAATTGCCTGAAATTACGATTAAAAAGGCAAAATTAAGAGGCGTTGAGTCTTTTGGAATGATTTGTGCCGCAAGGGAAATTGGACTTCCTGATTTTCATGATGGGATTTTAGTGCTTGATAATTCGCTTGGAGAACTTAAAATAGGAGAATATGTAGGAAAGTATTTAAACGATGAGGTAATTGAGCTTGGAGTTACGGCTAATAGGGGAGATTGTTTTAGCGTTTATGGAATAGCAAGAGAACTTAGTGCAGGGTTAAATAAACCTTTAAAAAATATGGAATTTTCCTTTGAAGAACTTCAAGAAGGAATAGGAAGAGTAGTTAGCGTTGAAAAAAACGAAGCAAAGAAATCTTCTCATTTAATTAGAGCTTTTGAAGGAAATATCGTTCCTAAATTAAAAATAGATTATAGACTTGCTTTGGTAGAGGTTGAAAGTAAAAACGTCATTGATTCTTATGTAAAATATGCAATGCATGCAACTGGTGTATTGCTTGTTGTTGGAAACATCGGAAACATTGAGTTAACCAACGAGAATGGGGTTGATATTTTTAAAGATTATGGTAATTATTATGTTGGGATAAGAAACGAGATAAATGTAGAAGAGAGCGGAAAATATTTGATAAATGCAAATTATATCGATCCAACATATGTAAGCGAAATAGTTTTCTTAAACGGTTTAAAAACAGATGAATATTTTTTTAGAGCAAGCAGAGGAAGCGAGCCTAATTTGAAGTTTGGGTTAAGTTATTTCTTAAACGAAGTTTCTTTACCGGTATATAGTGGGGATATAGATTTGAGTATTGATTTGCCAGAAAAGATTATTAATGTAAATGTTAAGGATATAGACGAAATAATTGGATTTGAAATTTCTGAAAAAGAGATTGTGGAAATTCTTAAAAAATTAGGATTTGAAATAGAAAATATTACCGAAGAAAATGTTAAAGTGAAAGTTCCTAATTTTAGAAGCGATATTGAAAATATTCAAGATATCGCTGAGGAAATTTTAAGAATTTATGGAATAGATAAAGTTGAAAGTAAACCGTTAGAATTCGTAGAAAAAGATAGAACCAATGATGTTTTAAAATTTTTGGATTTTGTAAACGAGCTAAAGCAAAAATCGGTAGCAAACGGTTTTTATGAGGTAATGCATTTTATATTTGATGATAAAGAAAGACTTTTAAGATATGGATTTGAAGTAGTAGAAGATCATTTAGATTTACTTAATCCTATTGTAAGTGAACTTAATACTTTGCGATCGACTTTGTTGCTTCAACTTTTAGATGACATTAAATTTAATAAAGCAAATGGTTATAAAAGAATTTATCTTTTTAGCGAAGGAAGCGTTTACGATAAAAATAGAAACGAAAAAAAATCAATGGCTTTTGTAGTCAATGGACAGGCTGATTATGAAAATCCAGCAAATAGCGGAAAGCCAAAAAAAGTTGATTTTAAATTTATAGTAGATAAAATTTCTCAAATTATAGGAGATTTTAAATTAGAAGAAAATGATTTTCATCCTATAGCTCATCCTTATCAAAATGCAAAAATTATAAAAGACAATAAAAAAGTAGGAGTAATTGCAAAACTTCATCCAAAAGTAGCTAAAGATTTTGAAATTGATGATGTTTACTTTGCTGAGATTGATTTAGATGCGTTAACTCCTTCTAAAAAAGAAGCAAAAGATATAATTAGGTTTCCAAAAGTAACAAGAGATTTGAGTTTGGTTGTAGAGAAAGATATGCCTTATAAAGAAGTATTTAAAATTATCGATTCTTTGAATATTGAAGAGTTAAAAGATTTTTATCCAATTGATGTTTATGATTTGGGAGAAAAGAATTCTTTAACGATTAGATTTATTTTACAAGCAAATAAAACTTTACAAGAAGAGGAAATTAATGCTATAATGGAAAAAATTTTAAATGCACTTCAAGAGAGAGGAATTAGATTAAGATGAGATTAAGGGTAATAAGAGGAAAGAATTTTAAAGAAGAGTTTATAGTAGATGCGGATAAATCTATTTCTCATAGATGTGCTATTTTTTCTTTGTTAAGTGATGGAGTAAATGAAATAAAAAACTTTTTAAGAGCTGAAGATACTTTAAATTCTTTAAAAATTGCAAAATCTCTTGGAGCGGAAATAGAAGATAAAAATAGCACTATTTTAATAAAGGCTCCTGATAGTTTGAAAGAAGCGGATGATGTTCTTTATTGCGGAAATAGTGGAACTACGATTAGAATATATATGGGGCTTTTGGCAAGTAAAGAAGGTTTTTTTGTTTTAACTGGAGATAAATATTTAAGAAGAAGACCTATGGCAAGAGTAGCCAATCCTTTAAGAAGCATTGGAGCTAGAATTGATGGGAGAGATAATGGAAATCTTGCTCCTATTGCTATAAGAGGCGGTAAACTTAAAGCTTTTAAATATTATTCTTCTATTGC
The DNA here is from genome assembly GCA_027063595.1 of Nautiliaceae bacterium. Lineage (GTDB taxonomy): Bacteria > Campylobacterota > Campylobacteria > Campylobacterales > Nautiliaceae > Caminibacter. Next base: position 26,633 of record JAMORJ010000067.1, read on the forward strand.
TTCAGCTCAAGTTAAGTCATCAATGATTCTTGCAGCTTTACATGCCGATGGCAAAAGTTATTATGAAGAGCCTTTTTTAAGTCGAGATCATACTGAAAGAATGTTAAGAGGAATGGGAGCTGAGATTAATTCTACGATAGAGGATGGAAAATGCAAAGTAGAAATAGCTCCTTTGAAAAATAAGTTAAAGCCTCTTGTCTTTGAAGTTCCAAACGATCCAAGTAGTGCCTTTTTCTTTGCCGTTGCGGCAGCTATTACGGGTTCAGAAGCTATAATAAAAAACGTTACTTTAAATCCTACGAGAATTGAAGCGTATAAAGTTTTAGAAAATATGGGGGCAAAGGTAGAGTTTATAGAAAAAGAAAATAAATACGAGCCTATTGGAGATATAATAGTAACAGGAGATACATTAAAAGGTATTAAAGTAGATAAGAATATTCCTTGGCTTATAGACGAAATTCCTGCTCTTGCTATAGCTATGGCAGTGGCAGATGGTAAAAGCGTGGTAAAAAACGCTAAGGAACTTAGAGTAAAAGAATCAGATAGAATAAAAGCCGTTGTTGAAAATCTTAGACTTTGCGGTATTGAAGCAAGAGAATTTGAAGATGGTTTTGAAATAATTGGAGGAGAACCTAAATTTGCTAGAGTAGATTCTTTTGGAGATCATAGGATTGCAATGAGCTTTGCGGTGCTTGGAATTATAAAAGGTATTGAGATCGATGATGTTGAATGTATAAATACTTCTTTTCCGAATTTTTTTAAATTATTTAATAAGATAGCGGAATATGAGGTGATGGATGCTAATTAAAAAAGCGAAAAGTTACGGTTTTTGTTTTGGAGTAAAAAGAGCGGTTGAAATAGCTGAAAATTCAAAAAATGCCGTAACGATTGGTCCTCTTATTCATAATCCTCTTGAGATTAAACGGCTTGCTGATAACTTTAATGTTAAATATGTTGAAAATATTGAAGAAATTGATGAAAACATAAAAAGAGTAATAATAAGAACCCATGGAATTCCTAAGGATAAACTTAAAAGATTAAAAGAAAAAAACATTGAAGTAATAGATGCTACTTGTCCTTTTGTAAAAAAACCTCAAGAGATAGTAGAAGAGATGAGTAAACAAGGTTATGATATCGTTATTTTTGGAGATAAAAATCATCCTGAAATTAAAGGGGTAATGAGTTATAGCGTTCATAAGAGGGTTTTTGTTGTATTAAAAGTAGATGAATTAAAAAATTTAAAACTTAAAGAAAAAATAGCAACCGTTGCTCAAACTACAAGAAAAATTGAAGAATATTTAAAAATAACAGATTTTTTGATTAAAAATCATAAAGAAGTTAGAGTATTTAATACGATATGTAACGCAACGTTTGAAAATCAAGAAGCGGTTAGAGAATTAAGTAAAGAAGCCGATATTATGATAATAATTGGAGGAAAAAATTCTTCTAATACAAAACAGCTTTATAACATTGCTAAAGATAATTGCGAAAGTTATTTGGTAGAAAGTGAAGAAGAAATCAATCCAGAATGGTTTAAAAATAAAAAGCTTTGTGGAATTAGCGCAGGTGCTTCTACTCCGGAATGGTTAGTTGAAAAGATAATATCAAAGATAAAGGATGTAACATGAGTGATTTAAAAATCGGTGATTTAGTGGAATTTGAAATTGAAAAATTAATAAAGGGAGGTTTTGTTGGAAAAGTAGGAGATGTTGAATTTTTTTTGCCAAAGAGCTTAAGCGGTCTTAAAGAAGATGAAAGCGTAATTGGAAAAAAAATAAAAGCGAGAGTAAAAGAGTTTAAGAAAAATTCCGTAGTAGTAGATAGAAAAGCTTATTTAAACGAAATAAAAGAAAAAGTTAAATCTTTAAAAGGTCAGAAAATAAAAGCAAAAGTTAAAAAAGTTAAGCCAAATGGTTTAGTAATAGATATTGATTCTATTAGCGGTTTTGTTCCAAAAGAAGAAATTTTTTATAAAAAAATTGATCATAAGAAGTATTTTGACGAGGGAGAC
>JAMORJ010000068.1 GCA_027063595.1 Nautiliaceae bacterium
AATCTTTTCTAATACATCAAATTCAAGTCCTTCTTCTATTATAAATCCGCAAGTTAAATATTCTGGTTTTGCACCCATCATAGCCAAATCGTTACAAGTTCCAACAACGCTTAATTTACCTATATCTCCACCGTTAAAAAAGATTGGAGAAATAGTAAAAGAATCCGTAGTAAAAGCAATTTCCTCATTTGTTTTTACAATTGCCGCATCTTCTGCCTTAGTTAAAATTTCGTTATTGAAATATTTATAAAAAAGATCGTTAATTAATCTATTTGTCTCTTCTCCGCCGCCTCCATAACTTAATGTAATTTTCATCTAACTTCCTTTATCTTGCGTATCTATAATAAGCATTACAAGCACCCTCATCACTAACCATACAACTACCAAGAGGATTTTGTGGAGTACAAGCTTTTCCAAATACTTTACAATCAAGCGGAGTTTTTAAACCTTTTAAAATTTCTCCGCAAATACAAAGCTTATGATCGTCAATAGGATCGTTTGGAAGAATATCTTTCCAAATTTTTTCGGCATCAAATTCAGAATACTCTTCTTTTAATTTTAAAGCTGACTTTGGAATGTCTCCAAGTCCTCTCCATCTAAAAGTATCTCTTACTTCCATATATTTTTTTATCATTTCCTGAGCTACTAAATTTCCTTCCCAAGTAGTCGCTCTTTTATATTGAATCTCTACTTCGCATCTACCTTCATTTTTTTGACGAATAAGCATCAAAATACTCTCCATCACATCTACAGGCTCAAACCCGGCTACAACTACAGGCGTATTATAATCTTTTGTTAAAAATTCATATGATTTTGCCCCAATTATTACGCTTACATGACTTGGACCGATAAAAGCGTTAATTTTAGCTTCTCCGCTATCCATTATAGCCCGCATTGGAGGAGGAACGAGGACATGATTTATGTGATAATAAATATTTCTAATTCCCTCTTTAAAAGCTCTCTCCATTAAAGCCGCCGTCATTGGAGTGGTAGTTTCAAACCCAATTGCAAAAAAAACCACTTTTTTATTAGGATTTTCTTGGGCAATTTTTAATACATCAAACGCGGAATGAAGCGCTCTTACATCAGCGCCTTCGGCTCTTGCTTTTGCTAAAGACCCATTACTGCCGGGAACTCTTATCATGTCTCCAAGAGTAGCTAAAATTACATCTTTTTGTTTTGCCAAAATTATTGCATGATCTATTCTCTCTTTTGGCATAACGCATACGGGACATCCCGGACCATGAATAAAAGTAATGTTTTTAGGCAATATTTGCTTTAACCCATACTTCATAATTGTATGAGTATGTCCTCCGCATATCTCCATAACCCTAAGAGGCTCTTTAAGTTTTAAAGCTTCTTTTTCAATTAAAGAAGCAAGAGCCTTCATTGCTTTTGGATCTCTAAATTTAAAATATAAATCCTTTAAAGTCAATTTACTCATTTTCTTCCCTTGGCGGCTTATAAAGCAGCGGTCCATCTTCGTTTACAAGCTTTTCTGGATCAATTTCATATTCTTCATTTGCCGCAGCTTCAGCTAACATTTTATAAACTTCTATACTCTCAAGTGCTTCTTTTTCATCAATTTTACCCATAGCATAGCCTACATGAATTAAAACATAATCCCCTTCTTTAACAGGCTCAGGCATCAAATCAAGACTAACTTCTCTTTTAACTCCAAGAGTATCAACTTCTGCGATATTATTTTCTTTAATTTTTAAAATTTTACTCGGTATTGCCAAACACATTTTATCCTCCTAGTTTTTTTAAATGCTCTTTTCTTTTTTCACTAATCCAATCAATAATTTCATCAAGTCCTTCTTTTGTTTTATTGTTTAAAAGCACGACAGGAACCCCAGGCTTCAATTTATTAGCCGCCTCTTTAGCTCTATTAACATCAAAATCAAAAAACTCAAGCATATCGGCTTTTGTAATAATTACGATATCAGCTTTCCTAAACATTACAGGATATTTTTCAATTTTATCATCTCCTTCGGGTACGCTTACAAATACCATATTATAATGCGCTCCCACATCATAACTTGCAGGACAAACCAAATTTCCCACATTTTCAATAAAGGCTATCTCTACTTCATCAAACGGAAAATGAGGCAATGCATGTTTTACCATACCAGCATCTAAATGACAAGCTCTTCCCGTCTGAAGTTGAAAAGACCAAATTCCTTTTTTTCTAATCCTTTCAGCATCTCTACTCGTTTCAAGATCTCCTTCAATTACCGCAAATTTATAAGGAAGTTTATCGGCTAAATTTTCAAGAGTAGTAGTTTTACCGCTTCCAGGTGAGCTCATCATATTAAAACAAGTAATTTTATGTTTATTAAACTCTTCTCTAATTTCATCCGCCATTTTATTGTTTTTACTTAAAATTTTTTCAATTACCGTTACTTTATGAGAAAGTTGAGGATTGTTTTTAATATCTTCATTTATAATTTCAGCCATTTTCGCTCCTTTTTTTTAAGATTATATCTAAAAATGCAAATGATAATAAGAATGAATAAATTTTTTGCGTTTATGTCTGTGTTTATGTATAAGATTTGCTTTTATTAAAATATCCAGATTTTGCATAAGCTCTTCCATATCTCCATCATAAATAATTTTATGTTCCTCACCAATTACTACAGCTCTATTGCTACTCTCATAAGCTAAAGCCAAATCGTGAGTTGCAATAAGAGCTGGAGTTTTAAGCTCATATAAAAAGTCTATAAACCATCCGGTAGTTCTTGGATCCATAGCACTTGTAGGCTCATCAAGAAGCAAAATTTTAGGCTCATATACAAGAATGGAAGCCAACATTACCTTTTGTTTTTCTCCTCCACTTAAATTTAGAGGCGATTTTTTTAAAAGTTTCTCTATTTTAAATTTTTTTGCAATCTCAATTACTCTATCTTCAATATCGCTAAATCCAAATTCTTTTAAAGAAAAAGCAATCTCATCAAAAACTGTTGGATTAAATATCATAGATTCCGGATTTTGAAAAAGAATTCCTACCTTTTTCCTAAAATCTTTTTTTGCCGTTTTTTTAGTAATTTTTACTCCATCAAAAAAATACTCTCCTTTTGGAAAATAAAGCCCAGCAAGCACTCTTAAAAGAGTTGATTTGCCGCTTCCGTTACTCCCAAGCAAAACAACTTTTTCATTATTCATTGAAAAATTGATTTTATCAAGCGCTAAAACATCTTCATAACAAAAACTTACATCTTTTAATTCAACTAAATTTGCCATATCATCTCCATTCACTCAAAAAAACCTCTTGCTTTCATAGCAAGACTCCTCTCTTTAGAATCCTTAAGAGCTTTTTTCAAAAAGAAATTAAAAGTCCTTACAATAAATTGTTTTTCCTTATCTCTTAAACTAACCACTCTTGCTCTAAAAGCATCTCTAAAATCAATAAACGTTTTTTTATAAGAATAAATCTGAGAAAGAGTAATTGTTAAAAGATAACTCAACTCCTTAGAAAAAGAAAAAAATCTAACGACATCTACTTTGCTAAAAAAGTAAAAAACAAAATAAGTCATTAAAAACACTTTAAGATTTATATACAAAAGATATTTTAAAGGAGAAAAATTTTTAATAAACGCCATTATTACATACCCAACACTAACACCAAGATTAAACAAAAAAATAGATTTTATAACTTTTTTTGATATTTTAAAAAAATCTCTAAAAGAAATTAAGAACAAAATCATCAAAGCAACTAAAATATACTCTATTTCTCTTAAATTCAAAAAAAGAAAAAAACAAAAAACAAAAAAAATTTGAATCAATTTTTCCCTTTAATAATTTTTGCCAAAATAAAATAAATTGCAAAAACTAGCACAACCCCTACGATAGCACTTACATAATACCCAATAACAGGGCTTGTATGAGGCAATGAATAATCAGGCAAAATTGGATTCAAACCACTAGCGTTTTTAAATCCCTCAGGCAAAAATCCAAGCACTTTTTCATAATATTCGTTATCCCACTCTCCCCATGCCGGGGCATCTGTTAAAAGTCCTAAAGGCACAAGGGCGAGAAAAAACAAAAGAATAATTAAAGCTCTTTTTTTCATACCAAAACTCCTTCTTTTTTAGTTAAGAAACTATATACTACTTGAGTAAATATTCCTTCAACTATTCCAAAAAACATCATATGCTCACCAACAAGTGCCGGAATCGTAATTTTTAAATCAAACGGAAAATATAAAGGATGCCCATTATGAGACCAAAAAATTGGCTGTATTCCAAGAACAAGAGCAACAAGAAAACTTGAAGCAACTATTCCGCTCCATCCTGAAATAAACGGGGCAAATTTAAATTTTTTAAGAGCCTTAAATACATAATACCCAACAAAACTTCCAACAAATCCCATTGAAAGAGAATTTACAGCCCAAGCGCTAATTCCTCCATCTCCAAAAATAAGAGCCTGAAGCAACAAAACAAGCGAAACCGAAATAAATCCAATCCAAGGACCAAATAAAATAGAAATCAATACCGCTCCAACCGCATGTCCGCTCGTACCTCCAGGAACTGGAACATTAAACATCATAATAATAAAACTCAAAGCACTTAAAGCACCAATCACTGGTAAAGTTTCTTCGTTTAATTTTTCTTTTAATTTTTTAAATCCATATATCCAAAGAGGAATAGCAATAGCATAACTAACCGCTACGGTAGTAGGGGATAAATAACCATCTCCAATATGCATCATCTCTCCTTTTTTTTCAAAATTATATTTTCTTTTCTTAAAAAAATTTTAAAAAAAATAATTTCTTGTATAAAAAAGGGACTAAAATTAAAGTATCAGACACTAATTTTAAAAAAGAAAGAAAAGGAAGAAGTTTTCTAAAAGGTTAATTGAATGATAGCTCATTTTTCAAAAAAAATCAAGCATAAAAATAAATCATAAAAAAAGCAAAAAGGAATTTTTTAAAATGGCTAATGAAATAATAACAAAAAAACTTAAAAATAACTTAATTTTTTCGTTTTCTTATATAATTTTAGAACAAAAAGGAGACAAAAATGAGTTGTATTTATTGTAATCATTATATCTTATATAAAACAAAAGAAGGATATTATAAATGCGCCAAATGTAAAAGAAAATTTTCTCCAAAAAAATTACAAAGAAAAGCAAAAATCTTAAAAGGATTTTTAGATGAATTAACTCCTATTCAAATTAGTAAAAAATATAATATTTCTTATTTGACCGTAGTAAAAGAAATTAAAAATATAAGAAAAGCAATCGTTCAAATATGCGAAGAAGAATTTTTAAAAAAATATGAAATTAAAGAATTTGAAGAATATCTTTATATCCCAAAAAGCTTAAAAAAAGACAAAAATTCAATTTATAAAGCCCAAAATTTTCTAACTATTGATTACGGAGACAAAATATATAACATACTATTAACTTCCATGAAGAATTATAAATTTATAGATTATAACCAAATAAAATCAATGTTTTTACAAAGCAAAATTATAAAAATCCAAACAAAAGCAAACTTAATAAAATTCTGGGAATATTTT
>JAMORJ010000069.1 GCA_027063595.1 Nautiliaceae bacterium
CAAAAAGAAAGCATAACTTTTTTTGAAGATAAAGCTCTTGAAAAATTTGATGAAGTTAGTGGCTTATTTTATGAAATAAGATCTTTAAAAGAGCAATATTTAAACAAAATTAAAGATCAAGAAAAACTTTCAAATTTAATTAAAGATCAAGAAAAGTTAGTTGAAAATTTAAAAAAAGAAATTGAAAACTTAGAAAAAAAACTTGAATATCTTGAAGCTAAAATTATAGTTTTGAAATATGAAAACGATAGAAAAAATTTGAAAGAAGGTTTTCCTTGCCCTCTTTGTGGAAGTTTAGAGCATCCTTATTTAATAAATCCTCCAAAAGTTGAAGAGAAAATAAAAAAAGAGTATTTAAAAGTTCAAGATGAATTAGAAAAGAAAAAAAATGAATTTGAAAAATTAAAAAATTCTTTGGAAGCTAATAAGGCGTATTTTGAAAAAATAGAAAAAGAAATTACAGAGATAATAGACAAAGGTAAAAAAGTTAGAGAAGAGTTGAACAAATTTAATTTAAGCGATAAAGATTTTGAAGAGTTAAAAAGAAAAAAAGAACATAATGAAAAAGCAAAAAAACAAATGGAAAAATTAAGTTTGGATTTGGCGACAAAGCAAACCGAAATTTTAAAAAACTTAGAAAATATTAATCAAAAAAAAGAGGATTTAAAAAGTTTAGAAAACGAAATAAATAAGATAATCCAGAGAATGGAAAAAATTAATTTGGTTATTGAAAATCCGTCAACGGAAAAAAAGAGGATTTTAGAAGAGTTTGAAAAATTTAAAATGGATTTTGAAAAGAAAAAAAACGAGTTTTTTGAGTTTAAGAATAAATTTAGCAAGCTAAAAGCGGCTTTGGTTGAAAAAGAAAAACTTTTTAATAAGAATCAAAAAATAATAGAAAGTATTAATCTTGAAGATGAAAATTACGAGGATTATTTAAATAATCTTAAGCAGAAAATAAATGAGCTTAATGTAAAAAAAGGAGAAATGAAAAAAGAGATAGAAAATATTAAAAAGGAACTTTTAAAAAAAGAAGAACTTAATAATGAACTTTTAAAAAAGCAGAAGCGATTTGCTATTGTAGCGAAGTTAAATAAAGCTATAGGTAGCAAAGATGGTAAAAAATTTAAACAAATTGCTATTAATCATATGATTGATGGATTGATTTTCGTAACTAATACTTATTTGAAAGAGTTGAGCGATTCAAGATATATCCTTACCAAAGGAGAAGATTTAAGCAAAATTGAGCTTGATATTATTGATACTTTTTATGAAAATAAAAAAAGAAGCGTTAATACTTTAAGTGGAGGAGAGAAATTTTTAGTTTCTCTTTCGTTAGCTTTTGCTTTAAGCGATATGATTAGAGATAAAGTAAAAATAGATTTTATGTTTTTGGATGAAGGTTTTGGAACGCTTGATGCTTATAATTTAACAAAAGCCATTGACATATTAAAAAAAGCAAGTGTAGGTAAAACAATAGGGATAATATCTCATGTTGATATGTTAAAAGAAGAAATTTCAAAAGGAATAAAAGTGGTTAAAAAAGAAAATGGAAAAAGCACTCTTTTAGTTAGAAAGTAATTTGAAAAATAAAATTCCTATGATCAGTAATAACAACAAATCCAATTTCCAACCTTTTTGTTTTAAAAATCGGCAGAAAATAAAAAAAATGAAGAGGAAAGAAGAATTATTTTACAAAAGCTTTAAGATAGTTGATAATCATAGCGATTGTAAAAAACCAAAATCCGCTATACATTGTTACTTTTAAGAATGTTCCAAAATCCATGTTCATTAGAAAACTCATTTTTTCTCCTTTTTTAAAAATATTTTAACTAAAAAATTAAGCTTTTACAATGATTATAAGAGAAATTAATGGTTACTTTTAATAATTGATATTTGGGTGGTTTTTTTTAATGATTTTAGAGAAAGGATAGGAATGAAAAAGTTTTTTTTTGGGAATAGTTTTTGAAATAATAGATAATACAATTATTATTATGGGATTGTAATTCTTGCGTTGTTAGCAGTTGCGTATTTATGGGTAGATGGAGATGTTAGCAAAATTACTAAAGTTATTACTTTTGAGAATTTAAAAAAAGCGTATTTGTATGTAGTTATAAATGGCGCATTAATTATAACTCTTAACAATTTAATTTTTAGAAATGTTTTTGGATACATTACTATTTTAATATCTATGCTTTTTTATGTGGCTATTGTGAAATATTTTACGGGAAATATTTTGTTGTTTTATGAGTTTAAATTGAAAAAAGATGATTTTTCGTATTTGATTTTTTTTGTAGTTTATTTAAGTGTGATTTATTATATTGGACTTATGAGATTAGGTAGATTAGCTTCAGCAGTAGTTTATAGAACTACAAATAGTTAAAAAATGGTACCGGCGGTGGGACTCGAACCCACATGGGCAGAGCCCATCGGATTTTGAGTCCGACGCGTCTACCAGTTCCGCCACGCCGGCATGCAAATGAAATTATATCTAAAATCCCCAAAAAATCAAGATGGGGAATTAAGAATTTAGAAGTTCTTTTAATTTTTTACCAACTTTGAATTTAACGGTTTTAGTTTCAGGAATTTTAACTTCTTTGTTTGTTCCAGGAACTCTTGCAACTCTTGGCGCTCTTGTTACTACTTCAAAGTTTCCAAATCCGATAAAAGTTACTTTTTCACCATTTTTTAAAGCTTCTTCTATTGTTTCGATAGCTGCATCTATTACTGCTTGAGTATCTTTTTTGCTAAGACCTGTTTTTTCCGCTACTTTTGCGATAAGTTCAGTTTTTTTCATTTTTCCTCCTTTTTTTTGACTTTGGAAAATTTTACTCTTTTTTTTCCCTAAAAATCAAGAGTATTTGGTTATTTTTGTTATAATTTTGCAAAAAAAGGATAAAAATGGAGGCTTGCGAACTCCCAAGTGCAAAGAAAGCCGATAAAAAAATATGTGAAGTGCTTAAAGATTCAAAAGTAATAGTAGTAGTTGGATTATCTCCAAAACCTCATAGAGCAAGTCATCAAGTAGCAAAATATATGCAAGAAAAAGGTTATAAAATTATTCCTGTATATCCAAGAGAAGAAGAAATTTTAGGAGAGAAAGTTTATAGGAGTTTAGAAGATATTGATTTTCCTGTAGACATAGTAGATATTTTTAGAAGAAGTGAAGATACGCCTGAGATTGTAGAAAAAGCAGTAAAACTTGATGGGGTTAAATGTATTTTTTTACAAGAAGGTATAAAAAACGAAACTTCTAAAAAAATTGCCGAAAATGCTGGTATTTTTTATGTTGAAGATAAGTGTTTGATGGTTGAGCATAAAAGATGCGAAGCAGAAAATTTAATATAAAGTAGAAAAATGGAAAAGCTAAATATAATTCCTCTTGAAAAGATAAAAGAAGCAAGAGAAAGATTAAAAGGCGTAATATATAAAACTCCGTTTGCTTATGCTCCTGTTTTATCTCAAAAAGTAGGAAATGAAATTTACTTAAAAAAAGAAAATCTTCAAACTACGGGAGCTTTTAAGCTTAGAGGAGCTTTTAATAAAATAGCTTCTTTATCAGAAGATAAAAGAAAAAAAGGAGTAATTGCGGCAAGCGCTGGTAATCATGCTCAGGGTGTAGCTTTTAGTGCGAATTATTTTAATATTCCGGCTACTATCGTTATGCCAGAAGCGACTCCTCTTACAAAAGTGAGCGGAGTTAAGGAATATGGAGGAGAAGTTGTTCTTGCAGGAAATAATTATGATGAAGCGTATGAATATGCAATAAATTTAGCAAAAGAAAAAGGGCTTGAATTTATTCATCCTTTTGCAGATTACGATGTAATGGCTGGACAAGGAACTATTGCGCTTGAAATGCTTGAAAAAGTTCCAGATCTTGATTATATTGTTGTTCCAATAGGAGGAGGAGGACTTATTAGCGGAATTGCAAGTGCGGCAAAACAAATTAATCCTCATATTAAAATTATTGGTGTAACTGCAGCTGGTGCTCCCGCTATGAGACTTAGTTTTCTCTCTGGCAGCGTTCAAGATACGGCTTTTGTAAAAACAATAGCCGATGGTATAGCGGTTAGAGATACTTCTCCTATTACGTTTGAGATTATTAAAAATGTAGTTGATGATATTGTGGAAGTGGATGATGAAGAAATTGCCAATGCCATTTTATTTTTAATGGAAAGACAAAAGCTTGTAGTAGAAGGTGCTGGAGCTGTTGGAATTGCTGCTCTTCTTCATCATAAAATAAAATTTGGCTCTCCTAAAAAAGTTGGAGTTGTGCTTAGTGGAGGAAATATTGATGTTACTATGATTAATTTAATTATCGAAAAAGGTCTTTTAAAATCTCATAGAAAAATGAAACTTATCGTTACTTTATTTGATAAACCGGGCGCTTTAATGCAGCTAACGGAAATCTTAAGTAAAGAAAAAGCAAATATAGTCTCTATTGGATATGATAGAACAGATTTAAATTTAGCAATTGGAGAAGCAAACGTATCTATTGCTCTTGAGACAAGAGGGCTTGAGCATCAAGAATCTATTAAAAGAGCTTTATATAAGCATGGATTTAGATTTGTAGTAGAATAAAAGGAGACAATATGAAATACGAAGTAGTAATAGGACTTGAAGTTCACGTTCAACTTAATACTAAATCAAAAATTTTTTGTTCTTGTCCGACAAGTTTTGGAGATGAACCTAATATAAATACTTGTCCTGTATGTTTGGGACTTCCGGGAGCTTTACCTGTTATGAATAAAGAGGCGGTAAAAAAAGCCGTAATGTTTGGAAAGGCAATAAACGCAACTATTAATAAAAGAAGTACGTTTGAGAGAAAAAATTATTTTTATCCGGATTTGCCAAAAGGTTATCAAATTTCTCAATTCGTAGTGCCAATTGTAGAGAAGGGAGAAATTTTTATAGAAACAAAAGATGGTATAAAAAGAATTGGCGTTACAAGAGCTCATCTTGAAGAAGACGCTGGTAAAAATATGCATGAGGGAGAATATTCTAAAGTTGACTTAAATAGAGCTGGAACTCCTCTTTTGGAAATAGTAAGCGAACCTGATATGAGAAGTAGCGATGAAGCTATTGCTTATCTTAAAAAACTTCATGCAATTGTTAGATATCTTGGAATAAGCGATGCGAATATGCAAGAAGGAAGTTTTAGAGTCGATGCAAATGTATCCGTTAGACCAGTTGGGCAAAAAGAGTTTGGAACAAGGGTTGAGATTAAAAACATTAATTCTTTTAAATTTATCAAACAGGCAATAGATTATGAGGTGAATAGACATATTGAAGCGTATGAATATGACGAATATGAAGAAGAAGTAGTGCAAGAAACAAGGCTTTTTGATAGTAAAACTGGAGAAACTCGTTCAATGAGAGGGAAAGAAGAGTCGGCTGATTATAGGTATTTTCCAGATCCTGATTTGCTTCCTCTTGAGGTTCCTGATGAATTTTTTGATATTGAAATTCCTGAGCTTCCAGATGAGAAGAAAGAAAGATACATAAAAGAATTTAAGCTTAAGGAATACGATGCTGGAGTATTAACAAGCGATCCGGCTCTTGCTAAATTTTTTGAAGAAATGATTGAGCTTGGAGTTGAACCGCAAGCTGCTAACAGATGGCTTGCTATTGAACTTCTTGGAAGGCTAAATAAAGCAGGAATAAATATTGAAAATTCTCCTGTTTCTCCAAAAAAACTTGCTTTAATTGCAAAAAGAGAAAAAGAAGCTGTAATTAGTGGGGCTGGAGGTAAAAAAGTATTAGATCTTTTGATGGAAGAAGATATTGAAGTAGATGAAGCAATAGAAAAACTTGGGCTTAAACAAATTAGCGATGAAAGCGCTATTGAAAAAATAGTAGATGAAGTAATTGCGGCTAATCCAAAACAAGTAGAAGAATATAAAGCCGGAAAAGAGAAACTTTTTGGATTTTTTGTAGGACAAGTTATGAAGGCGAGTAGAGGAAAAGCAAATCCTCAGGTTGTAAATAAAATTTTAAAAAGAAAATTGAGTGATTAAAACTTTTTTTAAATATTTAAAAGAAACTACGGTTTCGGAAGCTTTTATAAAAGCATTAATTGCTTTTGCTTTTTTTCTTGATTCTTCGGTTAAATACAAAAAGATAAAGCACTTTTTTTGGCGATTGATGAATGATAATAATTTTATTTATAAGAAAATATTTGATACTTTTATGTTCTTTTTGGTATTAGTTAGCGTTGCGATTTTGCTTTACGATATAAAAAATCGAGTTCATCCGATTTTGGAGGATTTTGATTTTTATTTTATTACTTCTATATTCTTAGTTGAATATTTAATTAGGCTTTGGGTTTATAACGATATACATAAAATTATTATAGATGAATACGAAGAAGCTAATTTTTTGGGGCGTCCATTTAATTTAAAAAAAGTTCTTAAAGAAATTTTACTTAAAAAATGGGAGTATATAAGAAGTCCTTTTGCAATTATTGATTTGCTTGCTATTTTGCCTGGATATAGACCTCTTAGGATTTTTAGAATTTTTGTAATTTTTAGACTCTTTAAACTTCTTAGATATACTAAAAGCATTAATACGTTTTTAGAAGTTCTTGCAAATAAAAGATTTGAATTATTTATATTGCTTATAGCGGTTTCTTTTGTTACTTTTATTGGTGGAGCAGTAATATACGTATTTGAAGCTCACGCAAATCAAAAAATAGAGACTTTGTTTGATGCCGTATATTGGTCTTTAATTACTATATCAACGGTTGGTTATGGAGATATTACCCCTGTTACTTATGAGGGTAAAGTTCTTACTATGGTTTTGATTATTTTTGGAATTGGATTTATTTCTTTTGCAACTTCAATTATAGCTTCTGCTTTTACCGAAAAACTTGAAGAGCTTAAAGCTGAGAGAGTTGTTAGAACCGTTAGGCATATGAATGATGTTTATTTAATTTGTGGATATTCTAACGAAGCGGAAATACTTTGTGAAAAATTTTATAAGGAGAAGCAAGATTTTGTAGTAGTTGATTTGGATGAAGAGAGAATTAAAAAAGCAAGTTTAAAAGGATATGTGGCTTTAAAAGGAGATGTGACTCAAAAAGATTTTCTAAAAACTCTTGATTTTGAAAAAATAAGTAAGGTTTTCGTTTTAACAAACAACGACATAAGTAATTCCTTTATGATTTTGAGTATTAAAGCATTTTGTAAAGAGAAAGATATTGAAATATTGGCTCTTGCCAATGATGAAAAAAACGTATCAAAAATGAAAAAAGCCGGAGCTACTTACGTAGTCGTTCCTACTGCGGTTACGGCTCTTTTAATGGCTGAGTATATAGGACATCCTATTACTTTTGAAGTGATTGATGCTATTTTAACCGAGAAAAAAAATGCAATTATTGATGAAATAATAGTTCTTGAAAATTCGATTCTTGATGGAAAATTGATAGGAGAAGTTAATTTTGACGCTTATAAATTAATTCTTTTTGGAGTAATGAAATTGAAAAAATCTCCGCTTTTAAACGAAACGTTAAAAATTGAAAAAGGGCATTTTTATTTTAATCCTCCTTTTGATTTAAGGTTAGATGCGGGAGATATAATTGTGGTTATGGGATATAGCGTTAGCGTAAATTATTTTAAATATTTGGTAGAAAGAAGTAGCATATGAAAATAGCACTTTTTGGATTTGACGATTTTGGAGAACATGTCGCAAAAAATTTGTCCAAAAAAGATTTGCTTGTAGTTGTTTTTGATGAGGAAGAAGAATTAAGAGCAAAAGAGAAACTTTATGAGGTAGTTAATCTTCACGAGATAGAAGACGAATCTTTAAAAGAAGCTCTTGAAGGAATTGATGTAGTTTTGGCTGTATTAAGAGATGAAGAAAAAAATTTATTTTTGTGTTTATCGATTAAAGATATTTTTCCAAATCTTAAAGTAATTGCAAAAGTTTCTAATAAAGATAACGAGTATAAATATAAATTAGCTGGAGTTGATAAAGTTATTAATCCTTATGAAGTTAGCGCAAATAGAATTATGACCATTTTAAAAAAACCTTTAACTTTAAAACTTATTGAAGAAATAATTTTTGAAGATAATAAATTGGCTTTTGCCGAAATTGAGATTCCAAAAGGCTCTTTTCTTGATGGAAAATATATTAAAGACGTATATAAGGATATTTCGGCAAATTACAATATATTAATTATTGCAATTGTCGATAAGGAAATGAGCGAGGATGTTCAATTCGTAACAAGAGGAATTAATCATAAAATAGATGCGGGAGATATTTTAATAGTAGTTGGGGATTTGGATGAAATTGAAAGATTTAAATTTGATTTGGAATTTTTAAAGGGAGGTAATGGTTAGTGTAATTGGAGCTGGAGCTTGGGGGAGTGCTATTTATTTTGCAATAAAAGAAAAAGTAAATGCGGTTATTACTTCAAGAAAGAAAAGAGATATTGAAGGGTTCGTAGATTTTAAAGACGCATTAAAAAACGAATATTTAATAGTAGTCATTGCGGCTCAAGCTATAAAGGATTTTTTAAAAGATTATAAAGAAGAAATAAAGAGTAAAAAGATATTGGTTGCAAGTAAGGGAATTGACGTAGAAAGTTTAAAGTTTTTGGATGAAATTTTTGAAGAGTATGTAGATAGAAAAAATTTAGCATTTGTTTCTGGTCCTTCTTTCGCAAAAGAAGTAAAAGAAAAAAAGCCAACGGCGTTGGTTATTGCTTCTAAGAATTTGGATTTGGCAAAAGAGTTTAGTAAATTTTTTCCTGATTTTATCAAGATTTATGTAGATGATGATACTAAAGGGGTTGAAATAGCTGGAGCTTATAAAAATGTAATAGCTATAGCTTCTGGAATTAGCGATGGGCTTAATCTTGGAAATAACGCAAGAGCGGCTCTTCTTGCAAGAGGATTGGTTGAAATGGATAGATTTGGAGAATTTTTTGGAGCAAAAAAAGATACTTTTTTGGGACTTGCTGGAGCTGGGGATTTATTTTTGACGGCAAATTCCACTATGAGTAGGAATTATAGAGTGGGTTTTAATCTTGCAAAAGGAAAATCATTAAATGATATTTTAAACGAACTTAAAGAAGTAGCCGAAGGAGTTTATACTACAAAAGCTATTTATGAAATTTCAAAGCTCAAAAATATATACACTCCAATAGCTAATGAAGTATATAAAATCCTCTACGAGGGCAAAAGCCCAAAAGATTCTTTAAGAGATTTGCTTATTTAGCTTTTTTAGAAGCGTTTAGAGCAATTGAAAGCATTGCATAAGTTGCTACTACACACAAAACTAATGCCATAAATCCGCTAAATCCCATTTTCTCTCCTTTTTTAAATTTGAAATATTATATCAAAAAAAATTTGATAAAATTAATAAAAAAAGGATAATTTTGAGATTAGATGAAGCGATTGTTAAAAAAAATTTAATCGATTCAAGAAATAAAGCAAAAGATTTGATTAAAAAAGGAAAAGTTAGAGTAAATGGGAAAATAGTAAATAAGCCAAGTTTTAAAGTGAATGAAAACGATAACATAGAAATTTTTGGAAAAGTATACGTAAGTAGAGCGGCTTATAAGTTAAAAAATTATCTTGATAAATATAAAATAGATTTTAAAGGAAAAAAAGTTTTGGATATTGGTTCTTCTACCGGAGGATTTAGCGAAGTTTGTTTGGAAAAAGGGGCAAAAGTAGTTGGTGTGGATGTGGGAAAAAATCAGCTTCATAAAACTTTAAGGGGGAAAATGGAAATTTTTGAAGAAACAGATATAAGAGATTTTAAATATCCCGAAAAATTTGATGTAATAGTAAGCGATGTAAGTTTTATTTCTCTTCTTAAGATTTTGGATAAAATTGATGAGTTAATTGAAAAAGGAGATATAATTTTGCTTTTTAAGCCCCAATTTGAAGTTGGAATTGAAGCTAGAAGGAATAAAAAAGGAGTTGTGATTGATGAAGAAGCTATAAAAAAAGCAAGAGATAATTTTGAAAAAGAAGCTTTAAAAAAATGGAAGCTAATTAGAAGTGAAGAATCGAGCATAAAAGGAAAAGAAGGAAATATTGAATATATATATCATTTTTTGAAGGAAAAAAATGAATAGATACCCTACCCGAAAAATTAACATTGGTAATGTAGAAATAGGAGGAGATGCTCCAATTTCCGTTCAATCCATGACTTTTTCGAAAACGAAGGATATAAAAGAAACTCTTGAGCAAATAAATAGGTTGTATTTTGCTGGAGCCGATATCGTAAGAGTTGCGGTTTTGGATGAGGAAGATGCTAAGGCTCTAAAAAAAATAAAGGAAAAATCTCCTTTGCCAATAGTTGCCGATATTCATTTTAATTATCGTTTGGGAATTATGGCGGCTGAAGTTGTAGATGCTTTAAGAATAAATCCAGGAAATATTGGAGGAAAAGAAAGAGTTAGAGAGATTGTAAAAGTGTGTAAAGAAAGAAAAATTCCAATTAGAATAGGAGTAAATTTAGGTTCTCTTGAGAGTCATCTTGAAAATAAATACGGGAAAACTCCAAAAGCGATGGTTGAATCTGCTCTTTGGCATATTAAATTTTTGGAAGATTTGGATTTTTTCGATATTAAAGTTTCTTTAAAGGCTAGCGATGTCATAAGAACGGTAGAAGCTTATAGAATGTTAAGACCTCTTGTTGATTATCCTTTTCATCTTGGAGTTACCGAAGCAGGGACTAAGTTTCATGCTACTATAAAAAGTGCTGCTGCTTTTGGAGCATTGTTGCTTGATGGAATAGGGGATACTATAAGAGTTTCTATAACGGGTGAGCTTGAAGAAGAAATTAAAGTAGGAAGAGCGATTTTACAGGATTTAGGATTAAGAAAAGGGGTTAATATTATTTCTTGCCCAACTTGCGGAAGAATTGAAGTTGATTTGCCACCAATTGTTGAGGCTGTAGAAGAAGCTACTAAAGATATAGAAATTCCTTTGACTCTTAGCATAATGGGATGTGTGGTAAACGCAATAGGTGAAGCAAAAGAAGCCGATTTGGCTATAGCTTGCGGGAGAGGACATGGACTTATATTGAAAAAAGGAGAAATTATTGGAAAATATAAAGAAGATGAATTGTTGCCTAAATTTTTGGAAGAAATTGAAAAAATAAAGGAGCAAAATGGCTGCTGATTTGATAATAATGGTTGGATTATTTATTGCTTCTTTGGCATTTGTTTTTATTTTTTTGCTTTTGAAGCCAAACGAGGTTACTAAAGAGAAATTGGAAAAAATTTTGGGAGAAGATGTTGTTAAAAAAATAAAAGAGGCTAAAGACGAAGAAGAGATTAAAAAAATTATTAGGGCTTTGCCAAAAAAGAAAAGAACTAAATTAAAAACTCTTATGGAATCTCAAGATATTAGGGTATTGCTTGATGCAATTTATAAATTTATTTTAGAGGATAGAAAATGAACTTGTATAATCTTGATATTGAAAGAGGTATTTTAAGTGCGATAATTTTTGATGGAAAAGTTTATGAAGACGTAGCAGCTATTTTAAAACCGAGTGATTTTTACTTGCCTTTTCATCAAGCCGTTTTTGAAACCATGGAAGAGCTTTATAAGAAAGATTTGCCAATTGATGAGGTGTTTTTAAGGGAGGCGTTAAAAAAGAAAAATAAATATGATGATGAAGCGTTTTTGGAAATAATCAATACCGTTCCCGTTGAAGCTGTAGAAGCATATGCAAGAGAAATAAAAGATTTGGCTACAAAAAGGGAACTTTTACATCTTTCAAACGAAATAAAAAAAATAGTTCTTGAAGAAGATAAAAGAGCAATAGAAGAAGTTGAACTTATTCAAAGTAGATTGTTTAATATAGCAACTTCTAATTTATCTGGAGATTTTAAATCTTCGTTTAAGGTTATTAACGATACTTTGGAGTTTATTAAAAAACAAGCAAGTAAAAAAAATAAAATCGTAACGGGTCTTGATACGGGATTTGTTGAGCTTAATAGAATGACAAGCGGGTTTAACGAAGGAGATTTGATTATTATTGCCGCAAGACCTTCAATGGGAAAAACGGCGTTTGCGCTTAATCTTTCATTAAATGTGTTAAAGCAAAATAAAGGCGTTGCTATCTTTTCTCTTGAGATGCCAGCTGAGCAATTGATGCTTAGAATGATGAGTGCTTATGCGAAAATTCCTCTTCAAGATATAAGAAGGGGAAATTTAAACGATGAAGAATGGAGTAAATTATCGGAAATAGCGGATGATTTGGCAAGTAGACCTCTTTTTGTAGATGATGAGGGAAATGTTAATATTCATACAATTAGAGCAAAACTCAGAAAATTAAAAGCTCAAAATCCAGAATTGTCTTTGGCTGTAATTGATTATTTACAACTTATTAATTCTGATTTAAAAGAGAGACATCTTGCAATAGCCGAGATTAGTAGAAGTTTAAAACTTTTGGCTCGTGAACTTCAAATTCCTATTATTGCGCTTTCGCAATTAAATCGCGCTCTTGAGAGTAGGCCAAATAAAAGACCGATGTTAAGTGATTTAAGAGAATCCGGAGCTATTGAACAAGATGCCGATATTATTATGTTTATATATCGAGAGGATGTTTATAAGGCAATGGAAGCAAAACAAAAACAAAAAGAGGCTATGGAAAAAGGAAAAGAAGTAAAAATAGATTTTACGGAAAAAGAAGTAGAGGATGCAGAAATAATTATTGGAAAACAAAGGAATGGTCCTACAGGAACTATTGAGATGCTATTTCATAAAAAATATACTCTTTTTACGGATAAACTTAGCGAAGTTCAAGAAATTGAACCAACTGATGCTCAAATTGAGATGCCTTTAGTATGAGAATTTTGTTTTTGCTTTTATTTTTCATTTTTAAAATTCAAATTCTTTTTTTGTTTTATTTGAAATTTTTAGATTCGAAAGTAATTAAGGCAAAAGTTATTAATCAATACAAAAAAGGAAACCATTTTGTTTTAAGACTTAAAAACAAAGAAATTGAATTTTATACTACAAGTTACGAGAATTTAAAAAATTTGCTAAACGATGAAATTGAATTAACTCTTATTAAAAAGGATGTTTCTTTTTTTGATTATTTAACTCCTTTTTATGCTCCTTCTTATAATTTAAGATTGTTGCCTTTAAATAAGGTTGAAACTTATATTGAAGCTCAGCATGAAAGTAGAAAATTTTCTAATTTATTTAGAGCTTTGTTTTTGGGAGAATCGATAGATTATGATACGAGAATTAAATTATCTGCTCTTGGAATAAGCCATCTTTTTGCTTTAAGTGGATTACATTTGGGTTTTATTAGCGGAACTTTGTTTTTTTTGCTATTACCAATTTATACTTTTTTTCATCGTTTTTTTCCTTACAGAAATAGATATGTTGATTTGGGAATTTTAATTTTAGGAATTGAGTTTTTTTATTTGTATTTTACAAGTTTTCCTCCTTCTTTGATTAGAGCTTTTTTAATGGAAGCGGTTTTATTTGGTATTGCTTTTTTTTTAATGGATGTTTTTTCTATGAAGGTGTTGGTATTTACGATAGGAATTGCTTTTTTGATTTTTACCTTTAGTGTTTTTAAATTGGGGTTTTTGTTAAGCATTGTTGGAGTTTATTATATTTATCTTTTTTTTAGATATTTTAAGTTTTCTTTTATAAACGGAGTTTTGCTTAGTTTTTATATGTTTATTGTAATGTTTGTATGGAGTCATTATTTTTTTGGGGAATTTAATAATTATCAGTTACTATCTCCTTTAATTAATCTGATATTTCCGATTTTTTATGTAGTTGAAGGATTTTTGCATTTAATTGGTTATGGAGGTGTTTTAGATGGAGTTATTAAATGGTATTTAAATCTTGGAGAGAAATATTATCATGTAAATGTTTCTTTTTGTTTTTTAGTAGTTTTTAGTGTTTTATCTCTTTTGGCTTATAGGAAAAAATGGGCATTTTATGGTATAAATTTATTAGCGGTAATAATTATTTTAGGGAGTATAAAAATTTAAGGAGAATAAATTGAAATTGAAATTTGAAAATGAAAAAGAGTATAAAGAATATTGGCTTTCTTTAATAGAAAAAGAGCGTAATGCTGAAAAAGAATTTCATTTAAACGAAATAAAAAGATTAAGCGGAGTTGAAAGGCAAAAAAGGGGAAGAGCCGTTCTTGGGCTTAGAATGAGATACATTGGAGAATTTTTGGATTTTAAAATTTATAGGTTTAATAGAAATAATATGCCAGAACATCAAATAAAAGTAGGAGATATCGTATTAGTTAGTAAAGGAGAGCCTTTAAAATTTAATCAAGAGGCAACGGTTAGTGCAGTAGGAAAAAATTTTATTGAAGTATATTCGAAAGAGCCTATTTTTAGAAGTAAACTTTATAGATTGGATTTGTTTGTAAACGATATTACTTTTAAAAGGATGGAAGAAGCTTTAAATAAAGTTGAACAAAGAGAGAGTGAATTTGATGTGGATATTATTTTAGGAAAAAGGATGCCAAAAGTTGAAATTGTCGATGTTTATAGTGAAAAATTAAATGAGTCTCAAAATGAAGCATTAAAACGTTGTATTTTAAGTGAAATTTTTTTGATTCACGGACCTCCGGGAACGGGAAAAACTACTACTTTAGCGGAAGTTATAAAAAAACATATAGGGAAAAAGATTCTGGTTAGCGCTGATAGTAATGTTGCGGTTGATAATGTAATGGAAAAGTTAAAAGATTATAATATTGTAAGAATTGGACATCCGGCTAAAATTGAGAGTAATTTAATGAAATATTCTTTGGACGTAAAAATTAGGAGAGATAAAAGATATAAAGAAGTTGAAAAATTAATTAAAAAAATTGATGATTTAAAATATCTTCAAGATAAGCGTACGAAAAAGCCAACTCCAAGCAGAAGAAGAGGAATGAGTGATGAAGAGATTTTAAGTTTGGCTAAGAGCGGTAAAGGTAAAAGAGGCGTTAAGGCTGAGTGGATAAAAGAGATGGCGGAATGGATTAAAATTCAGCAAAAAATAAATAAGCTTTATGACGAAAAAAATAAAATTACTCAAGAGATTATGGACGATGTTTTAAAATCAGCCGATATTGTATTTGCTACGAATTCAGGGGCTGGAAGTGATTTTTTAAAAGATAGAAAGTTTGATGTGGTATTTATTGACGAGGCGGCTCAAGCGATGGAGCCAAGTACATTAATTCCTCTTATTAAAGCTTCCAAAGCAATTTTGGCAGGAGATGACAAACAACTTCCTCCGACGATTTTAAGCAACGATGAAAGATTAAAAGTTTCTATGTTTGAGAGATTTCATAAAATATATCCAAATAACGCTTATACACTTGAAATTCAATATAGGATGAATGAAAAAATAAATAATTTTCCAAGTTGCGAATTTTATGATTGTAAAGTTAAAACTTTTGAAAAAATAAAAAATATTACGATTAAAGATCTTGGAATAAAAGATGATGATTTTTATGGAGGATTTGAACCTTATGTTTTTATCGATACGAAAGGAAGATTTCTTGAAAAAATTAAAAAAGATTCTCCTTCAAAATATAATCCATTAGAGGCAAAATATGTGCTAAAGCTTGTTAAGAAGTTTCTTGAAAATAACGCAAAGGAAGAGTATATAGGAGTTATTACTCCATATAAGGATCATGAAGAGTATATTAAAAAACTTATGGAGGATGAAAAAATTAATGTTGAAGTAAAAAGCGTTGATGGATTTCAAGGAAGAGAAAAAGAAATTATCATTATTAGTTTGGTTAGAGCAAACGAAAAAGAAGAAATTGGATTTTTAAGTGACATAAGAAGATTAAACGTTGGAATTACTAGACCAAAAAGAAAACTTTTAATAATTGGAGATTCTAAAACTTTAAGCGTAAATGAAACTTATAAGCGTTTAATCGAGTATGTAAAAGAAAACGGTATTTATAAAGAGGTTGAAGATGAAAGTTGAAATAACAAAAAGTGGGTATGAAAAATTAAAAAATAGAATGCCTTGGATTTATCATAATGAAATAAAAAAACATATTGAATATAAAGGAATAGTCGATTTAGTTTATAAAAACAAGTTTGTAGCTGTTGCTTTTTATAATCCTGTTAGCAAGATAAGTGCACGAGTTCTTAGTTTTGAAAAAATAGTAGTTGATAAGGAATTTTTTGAATATAGAATTAAAAGAGCGATAAAAAAAAGAAAAACATTAGAACACATTACCAATTCTTTTAGATTAATTCACAGCGAAGCCGATTTTCTTCCTGGACTTATAGTGGATAAATACGGAGATAATTTAGTAGTTTCTTTTACTACTGCTGGAATTGATAGTTTTAAAGGAATTATAATAGAGATTTTAATAGAACTTTTAAATCCAAAAGGAATTTATGAAAAAGGTGATAAAATAAGAGAAAAAGAAGGATTGGAAGTAATTAATCAAACTTTATATGGTAAAGTAGATGATGAATTTATAATTAAAGAAAATTCAAAAAAATTTGTAACTTTCTTAAAAGAAGGGCAAAAAACTGGTTTTTTTCTCGATCAGAGAAAAAATAGAAGAATTGTCGGAGAATACGGAAATAAAAAAACTTTAGATTTGTTTTCAAATGCTGGGGGATTTGGAATTTACGCAAACGCTAATTTTACGAAATTTGTAGAAATTTCTCCTCTTGCTTGTTCGTTAATAGAAAGAAATTGTAAGTTAAATAATCTTGAAAATTACGAAATCGTAAGAGATGATGTTTTTAAATTTTTAGAGAGAGAAAAAGATGTGTATGATTTAATAATAATAGATCCTCCTGCTTTTGCTAAAACCAAAGCTTCAAGGAAAGGTGCAATTAGAGGTTGGAAATATTTAATCGTAAATTCATTAAAACTTCTTGAAGATGGAGGTTATTTAGCCCTTTTTAGCTGTTCGCATGCAATTAGTAATAAAGATTTAATTGATTTAGCTTTAAGTAGCAGTATTATTGACAATTCTTATTTAGAAGTGATAGAATTTTTAAAACAAGATTTAGATCACCCTTATTTAATAAATATCCCAAATTCATTATATTTAACGGGAGTTTTGTTTAAGAAGGAAAAATTATGAAGTTGCTTTTAATTAGACACTCTTTAGCCGAAGATTTTGTAAATAGCGATTTTGAAAGACATTTAACTTTAAGAGGTAAAAAAAGAGCTGAAAGATTTTTTAAAATAATGAAAAGAATATATCCTAGTATTGATTGTATTATTTCTTCTGCCGCTTTTAGAGCAAAAGAGACGGCTGAAATTTTAGCTAAATTTTATAATCAAAAAGTTATTGAAGAAAATAGACTCTATCAAGCAAATATTGAAGATTTTAAGGAAGTTTTAAAAGATAAAAAGGGAATTGTGGCTATTGTGGGGCATGAACCTGATTTAAGCGAATTTATTAAATATCTTACTGGTATTAAAAATATAAAACTTTCAAAGCCAAGTTTGGCAGAAATTGAAGATGATACTTTAAAAGCGTTATTTAACTATAAATGTATAAAGGCAATCTATGAAAGATAAATTAGTGAAAATAGCACAAAAGTTTGGAATTGATCCTTTAGAGTTATTTGTTGTTATGCTTGCTCAAAAAGTAAGTGGCGGTAATGTAAAAAGCGTAGTTTCGAGTTTGAATATTTCTTATGATGAAGAGTTAGAAGATCTTTTTAGAGAAATTGAAAATTTTGATGTGGATGAAATTATGGAATTAATTGAAAATTATGATAAAGCGGCTCAAATTTTAGCTTTATTTTTTACTCCTTTTATTTCGGCTGAAGCTATTTTTTCTCAAAATTCTCAATTAATTAGGAAAGATTTGGAAAAATATCCTGAAGAAATAAAAGAGGCTATAATTAAAACGCTTGAAATGTTGAGTGCTGTTAGTTTTCTTCAAGAGAGTGAAAAAAGAGCTATAATAAAAGAATCTTTAAATATTATAAAAGCTCTTAGCAAAATTTTTATGCTTTTAGGAGAATAGATGAAACTTGAAGAATTAAACGAATTTGTGGAGGTAATCGATACTCCTCTTGATGTAAAGCTTGAGATACCTCATCTTGCTTATATTGAAGCAAAAAAGAAAAATCCTAAGATTTTAAAATTTACCAATCCCGTTGATGGTGATAAGAAATTTGATATTCCCGTTGTAATGAATGTTTTTGCAAATGATGAGGTTGTAAAAAAAATTCTCAAAAAGGATCCTGAAAAAATAGCTAAAGAAATTGAAGAAATCATAAAAATGAAACCTCCTAAAAAGCTAAAAGATAAATTAAAAGCGTTTGGAAAATTGTTTGATTTAAAATATACCGTTCCAAAAATTGTAAAAACGGCTGAATGTCAATATCATATTTATCAAGGGGAAGCGGCAAGTTTGGATAAACTTCCTATTCTTAAAACTTGGGAACTTGATGGGGGAAAATTTATTACTATGGGACAAGTGTATACGAAAAGTCTTAATGGAGAAATTAAAAACGTTGGAATGTATAGGCTTCAGGTTTACGATAATAAGCGTCTTGGTCTTCATTGGCAAATTCATAAAGATAGTGCTCATTTATTTTGGGAGTATAAAAAAGCGGGTCGTAAAATGCCAGTTAGTATAGCAATAGGAGGAGATCCTTTGTATACTTGGTGTGCTACGGCTCCAATGCCTCCTGGAATTTTTGAGATAATGCTTTATGGATTTATAAGAAAAGAAAATCCTCTTCTTGTTAAATGTATTAGCAACGATTTAGAAGTTCCGGCTGATTCTGATATAGTAATTGAAGGTTGGTGCGATCCTGAAGAATTTGAAATTGAAGGAATGTTTGGAGATCATACTGGATATTACACTTTAAAAAAACCTTTTCCAGTGATGCATATCGAAACTATTACCACTAAAAAAGATCCTGTATATTATGCTACGGTGGTTGGAAAACCTCCTATAGAAGATAAATATATGGGATATATAACCGAGAGAATATTTTTGCCTCTTTTAAAAACTACATCGCCTGATTTAATAGATTATGCAATGCCAGAAAATGGTGTTTTTCATAATTTGATACTTTGTAAAATAGCACCAAGATATCCAGGACATAGTTTTCAGATTATGCACAATTTGTGGGGCGTAGGGCAAATGAGTTTTGTAAAGCATGCTATTTTTGTTGGTGAGGATGCCCCAAATCTTAGAGATTATGAAAATTTGACAAGATATATTTTGAATAATTTTAATAAGGAAAAAATATTAATAAGTAAAGGAATCGTTGATGAGCTTGATCATTCAAGTATTGAAGAGCTTGTGGGCGGAAAACTTGGAATTGATGTAGCTGAAAAAACAAAAAGAGAAGATGAAAAGTTAGAAATTTTGGAAGATAAAGAACTTTTTGAGAAAATAAAAAAATGCGATGAGAGCGTAGAAGAAATTAAACAATATTTTACCGATACTAAAAATCCAATATGCGTTATTAAATTTAATAAAATAAAACCTGCTCGTGAAATTTTTGAGAAGATAAAATCATTAAAAAAACATTTAAAAATCGTGGTATTTATTAATACCCCAGAAACGTTTAATCCTTATATGCTTGTTTGGAGAGTAACCAATAATATAGATGCTTTAAGAGATGTATGGATTGAAGAGATTATTGGTATTGATGGTACTAATAAAAACGAACTTGATGGATTTAATAGAGAATGGCCTCCAGATGTTGAGACTACTTTAGAGGTTATAGAAAAACTAAAAAATCTTGGCTTAATTAAAGGAATAAGCGAAGAGGAGTTGAAAAAATTTCAAGTAATTTAAATAAGAATTGATTTTATATATTCTTCCAATTCTTTTAATGTTTTTTCTTCGCTTGCTTCAAATACGCTTTCTATTATAATGTTGTTTAATGTATAAATTAAAATAGTAAATTCCGGTTTTAGTGGATTTTTGTAGTTTCTGTTGATTGTAAAAAAGCTAATTGACGATTTTTTTATTTTTATCTCTTCTATTTCAATTTCTTTTATTTTTATTACGGAATTATTTTCTACGCTTCTTAATATTATCGCATCTGCTGGTACGTCAAGTTCAATGATTTCATTAAAATTCATCTTTTGCTCCTATCATGTTTAAAAATCCGGCTGTTACCGTATCAATTGTTGCTATATGATTTTCAAGCCATTCTAAGAAATGGTTGTTGAAATATTCTTTTACTTTTTCTCTTGGAAGGTTTTTTAATTGATATAGCTCGTTTAAAATTTTGTCGTGTTCCATTTTATGAGGTATTTTAGCAAAAAAATCGTATTTTTCCATTAATTTTTCTTCAAAAGAGAAATGGTTTTCTACATCTTTTATGAATTCTTCCAATTCTTTTTTATAATCTTGAGATGAATTTAATTTTTGAAGAAGTTTTTCTAAGATTTTTAATTCTTGTTCATGAACTTTGTTCATTGGTTCAAAAGCTACTTTTTTAATGTTCATTTGTTTCCTTTTTTGGTATATTATAGTCAAAATTTTAAAGGAGCGTAATGGATTTTGAAGATATATTTTTGTTTAAAGATTTAAACAAAGAAGATATATTAAAAATTAAAAATTTTTCGTATATAAAAGAGTTTAAAAAAGACGAAATAGTATTTTACGAAGGCGAAAAACCTATATATTTGCATTTGCTTTTAAAAGGAGAAGCAAGGGTTTTTAAAGTCGATAAAAATGGTAACGAATTGATAATTCATACGTTTAAAGAAGGAAATTTAATTGCTGAAAAAGCCAATTTACAAAATATCCCATTTCCTGCAAATTGTGCGATGAATAGCAATGGAGTTATTTTAAAAATAGAGTTTGAAAAATTTAAAAACTTTTTGAAAAAAGGAGATGTGTGTTTTTATATTATGAGCTCACTTTTAGAAAAGATGGATTATTTGGATAATTTAATTCATACTAATTTAATTCTTGATACCAAAACTAAAATTGCTAAATTTATTTACGAAAATCCAGAACTTTTTGAAAGATTAAAACAGCATAATATTGCAAGTTTGCTTAATATTAAACCAGAAACTTTAAGTAGAAAATTGAAAGAATTTAAAGAACTTGGGATTGTTGAGAGTTTTAAAGGCAAATTTAAAGTAAAAAACAAAGAATTGATAAAGAGGTATTTTAATTGGTAAAAAAAGGGGATTAAGAAACTAGTTCTTTTGAAAAATCTTTATGAATATCCCCTGAAATTACACCAAGATTAAAGTTTTTTACTAAGAAATTTATAATTTCTTCGTTTGCAAATTGAGGAGCGCTTGGCCCTATAAAAATATCTTTGATTCCAAGACTAAGAAGAGCAAGTAAAATAATAATAGCTTTTTGTTCCATCCACATAAGAGCGATTGATACAGGAAGATTATTTACATCTTCTACACCTAAAGCATTTGCAACAGCAAGTGCGATATGAACTGCACCATTACTATCGTTACATTGTCCAAGATCGATATATCTTGGAATATCTGTTCCTGGTACTACTCCAAAATCTATATCGTTAAATCTAAATTTACCACAGCTTGATGTAATGATAATGTGGTCTTTAGGAAGTGCTAATGCAAGTTCTCTATAATAGTTTCTTTTTTTACCAGGTGCATCACATCCTGCAATTACCCATACTCTTTTTAATTTACCTTCTTTAATTGCATTTAATACTTTTTCTCCGTATGCATCAAGTACGGTTTTATAATGATGTCCCGTTACGATTTTTTCGTCACTATCAAATCCCGTAATATCAGGAAGTTCTAAGGTATGATCGATTAATGGATCGAAATTGTCGTTTTCAATTTTTTTAGCACCTTCGATACCTACTATTTTGTAAGTGTAAAGTCTATCGATATAGTTTTTAACTTTTGGTGATTTTTCAGGTGGTACGATACAATTTGTATTTACCACACAAGTTCCGTTCCATTTGCTGAAAATATCAGTTTGGTCAAACCAAGCTTTACCGATGTTACCTTTTAGGTTTTTATATTTTTTAAGATGAGGATAACCGTGTGCTGGTAGCATTTCTGAGTGAGTATATACGTTAATTTTATCACTTAATCCTCTCTCTTCAATTCTTTTTAAAAGTTTTTCAAGCATATCAAGGTTGTGTCCTGAAACTAAAATTCCTTTTCCTTCTGCTTTGTTTTGAGTAACTTTTGTAGGAGTTGGAATTCCAAGGGCTTTTGTATGAAGAGAGCTTAATAAATCCATAACTTTTACTCCGGCTTCTCCAACTTTCATTAATTGAGAGATATGCTCGTTAAAATTAAAATTTACGTTTGTAAGAGTAAAGTATAGTGATTGAGCTATAACGTCATCAATTTCTTTAAGCGTTTTATGTTCTTCTTCGTTTCCATGTTTTTCAATTAATTCTCTTGCGTGTTCTCTATAAGCGCTAAGACCTCTTAATCCGTAAGTTATTAAATCTTGAAGTCTTGATTTTGTAGCGTCTTTTCCACAAACTCCTTTGCTTTCTCCATGACTTCCACATCCTCCAGGTGCGCTCATTTCGCATTGCCAACAAAGAAATGGTAGATTACATCCTTCATTTTTGTTTGTAAATAATCCAAGCATGTTTGCTCCTTTTTTTTGAAGCATTTTAAATCAAATTGAAAATTGTGTCATTGATTGAGATCAAGATGATATAATTTATAAAAAAAAGGAATTAGATGTTACCGGCTATTTATAAGAATCTTTGTCCTAATTGTTTAGGGGATATTACTAGTGAGAGATTAAATTTAGGATTATTTTGTGAAAATTGCGATTTTGAAGGTTTAAAATGTAATTCTCCTAATATTAATTACTTTAAGAAGTTTTGTGAGGCTGATAAAAAAGTAGAAGAATTTAATAAATTTTTTAAAAAAAAGGTTGGTAGAGATTTAACTTCCATTCAAAAAATGTGGGCAAAGAGATATTTTTTGGATAATTCTTTTTCTCTTCTTGCGCCAACTGGAATTGGAAAAACAACTTTTGGGTTATTGTTATCAGCTTTTGTTAAGAATTCTTATATTATTTTTCCTACGAAACTTCTTGTTTTTCAGGCTCTTGAGAGATTTAAATCTTGGGGAATTGACGTTTTGGCTTATACTGGGAAAAAAAGCGAAAAAGAAAAAATAAAAAATGGAGAATACGATATTTTAATAACTACTACCCAATTTCTGTATAAAAACAAAGAGCTTATTGACAAGAATTTCGAGCTTATTTTTGTGGATGATGTAGATAGTATTTTAAAAAGTGGTAGAAGAATAGAAGATGTTTTTTATTTACTAGGATTTAGTAAAGAAGACATTCAAAAGGCAATGGAGTTTATAGAACAAAAAGAATATGAAAAAATAAAAGAAATTGCTAGAAAGAAGAAAGGAAATTTAATCATTTCAAGTGCTACGGCTAATCCAAAAAGTAAAAGAGTTCTTTTGTTTAAGTATTTGCTTGGATTTGAAATAACAAGAGCAAATCTTTCTTTGAGAAATATCGAGGATTTATACGATAAAAGATATTCTTATGAAATAAGTGTTGAGTGGATAAGAAAACTTGGAAGGGGTGGGCTTTTATTTTTGCCTTCTAATGCTACGAAAGAAGAGTTGTACGAATATATAAATTTTTTAAATAAAAACAATATAAAAGCTTATAGTTACGAAGAGTTTAACGATCATCTTGAAGAGTTTAAAAAAGGGGAGTGTTATTTTGTAGGCTTTTCAAGTTTTCGTAATCCGCTTGCTAGAGGCATTGATTTGCCAGAAGCCGTTAGATATACCCTTTTTGTAGGAGTGCCAAAACTTGAATTTAAATTAAATACGGATGATTTTAGAAGTTTATACTTTATAGCATTGGCTGTTTTTCCTTATTTGATTAGGAAAAATTTGTTAAAAAAAGAAGAAATTTTTGAAGTTCAAAACATTATTAATTTTTTTAAAAAGTATGTTTTTTTGCCTTCTTTGTATGAAAGTATCGAGAAAAAACTTCAGCAATATGCTCAAAGGATTAAATTCTTTATAGAGAAATTTAAAAAAGAAATCATAAACTCTCCAGAAATTAGTTTTGATGGAGAAAAAATTGTAACGGCGGATATTACTGGATATATTCAAGCAAGCGGAAGAAGCAGTAGATTTTATAAGGGACATCTTACAAAAGGTCTCTCTCTTGTATTGGTAGATAATGAAAAGGCTTTTAATTCTTTAAAGAAAAAACTTGCCTGGTTTAGCGCGGCCGAATTTAAAAACGTAAAAGAAGTGAATATTGAAGAAATTTTAAAAGAAGTGGATGAGAGTAGGAAGAATGAAGTAATAAGTAATTTTAAAACTACCTTCGTAGTAGTGGAATCTCCTACTAAGGCAAAAACGATTAGCGCTTTTTTTGGAAATCCAAGCAAAAGGATAATAGAAGATGTTATGGTTTATGAGATTTTAAAAGAAGATGGATTTTTAATTTTGTGTGCAAGTATTGGGCATGATTTTGATTTGGTAGAAAATGATGGAGTTTATGGGGTAATTGATAAGTATATTCCAATTTTTAGAGTTCTTGAGAATAAAGATAAAATTTTAAAAGCTCTTAATATAACTTCTTTTGAAGTAGATGAGGTGATATTAGCAAGCGATCCCGATAGAGAAGGAGAAAAAATTGCTTTTGATTTAACTTTAAACAATAAACCATTTAATCTTAACATAAAAAGAGCCGAATTTCACGAAATTACGAAATACGCTTTTGAAGATGCTTTAAACAATTTAAGGGATATAAATCAGAATTTGGTAGCTGCTCAGTTTGTAAGAAGAATTGCCGATAGATGGGTTGGTTTTGAAGTATCCCAATATCTTCAAAAACTTTTAAAAAATCCTCACCTCTCAGCCGGAAGGGTTCAAACGCCTGTGCTTAAATGGATTTGTGAAAGAACTGAAAAGTTAAAAGATAAAGTTTATGTGTATGAAAGCGAAATTAATGGTGTTAAAATTGAATTTGAGAGTGAAAAAAAGATAGAAATTTCTAAAATAATTAAGATAAAAAAAATTTCTCAAGAAATAAAAGAAATTTTTGAAATGCCGTTTAATACTTCCGAATTGTTAAAGGAAGCGGCTAAAAAATTGAAATTTTCTCCTCAGCTTACTATGAATATTGCTCAAGAATTGTTTGAGAGAGGATTTATTACTTATCATAGAACAGATTCTCATAGAATTTCTCCTCTTGGAATGAAGATAGCCAAAGATTATATATTGGAAAATTTTTCACAAGATTTAGTAAAACTTCGAAGTTTTGAAAGTGGTGGAGCTCATGAAGCGATAAGGGCTACTAGCAGTATGGATGTTGAAGATTTAAGAAGTTTAAATATGATAAAAGGTTTAAATTTAACTGAAAATCACTTTAAGCTTTACGATTTGATTTTTAGGCGTTTTATAGCTTCTCAAATGAAAGAAGCGGTAGTAAGAGTTGAAAAATTTAAGGTAAAAAATGAAAATTTTGAAAAAGAAATCGAAATAATTAGCGATATAATAGAAGATGGAATTAATTTGATTTGGGAAATTGAACTTAAAAGTCTTAAAGAAGGGGTTTTTGAAGTTGAGTTTAAAATTTATCAAAAATCAAAATTTCCTCCATATACATATGCCGATGTTATTGATTTAATGAAAACGAGAGGAATTGGAAGACCATCAACTTATGCCGTAACGATAGAAAAATTATTAGAGAGAAATTATATAATTGAAAAAAAAGGATTTTTGTTTGCTACCAAACTTGGGTTTAAAGTTATAGATTTAATTGAAAAATCAGAATTTAAGAGGTTTGTAAGTGAAGATTTTACGGCTAAGCTTGAAGAAATTATGGATGAGATAGAGGAAGGAAATAGAGATTATAAAGAAGAGTTAGTTAAGCTTTTTTCTTTACTCTTTTGAGTTTTTCTATTCCTTTTAAATCTTCTTCACTCCATTGATAATAAGTTCCAAATACTCTATCCCAAATATCTGTTGTGATTCCGTGATTGAGTAAAGGTTTTTTGTGATGAACGAAATGGAATTCTTGCATATATCTCCAATAATTGCCTTTAAATTCATATCTGTGCATAATATGGTGCATTATTCCATAATTAAAATATCCAAGAGTCATACCTCCTACAAGGGCTAAAGCATCAGCAAAAGGCATAATAAAATGAAATAACCATACAAAAAAAGCGGCAATTACGGCGCTCATGAAAAATGGCATAGCGTCGTAGCTAAACGGATTTTGATGATGATGAGCATGACCTTCTATAAATACTTTTAATGGATGATCTTTGTGAAAAAGCCATGCATGAACCGCATATTCCAAAAAAGTAAAAAAGATAACTCCTACAATAAAAAATGCAATGCTTGCCCAAATGTCTTTTGAATAGTAAATACTTAATACTAAAAATACTACCGCTGTTAAAAAATCTACGCATAGGCTTAAATAATAATTCCATTTGCTCGCCGTCATTTTTAAGATAAGATCTTTCATCACCCCTCCTTAAAATGGATTTATAGCTTCTATAATTTAAAATTATAACACAAAAATTACAAAAATGATATAATAAGCAAAAAAAGGAATATAATGATTTTTAAGGATAGGTTTGAAGCTGGAAAACTTCTTGGGGAAAAGTTAAAAAAACTTAATTTAAAAAATCCGGTGGTTGTGGCTTTGCCAAGAGGAGGAGTGCCTGTAGGATTGGAAATAGCAAAAGTTCTTAATGCTCCAATGGATATTTTGTTTGTAAAAAAAATTCCATCTCCTCTTAATGAAGAAGTAGCTATTGGAAGCGTAAGCGAGTCTGGACAGGTATTTATCAATAAGGATGCTATTGAAAAGTTAAAAATGATGGGAGTTGAAATAGATGATGAATACATAAGTCAAAAGGCTATAGAAAAAATTCAGGAAATGGCAAGAAAAAGGAATTTGTACGAAATTGAACCTTTGCCTCTTGAAGGAAAAGATGTTATTTTGGTGGATGATGGTATAGCAACTGGAGCAAGTATGTATCTTGCTGCTCAAAGTATTGTAAGAGATCTTCCAAGAAGCATAATTATTGCTGCTCCTGTAGCTCCTTTGGATGAGAGTGTTTTAAATATGTTAAGAAGCGTTTCGCATCATTTGGAAATTTTAGAAACTCCTCCTATGTTTATGGCGGTTGGTCAATGGTATGATGATTTTCATCAATTAAGCGATGAAGAAGTAAAAAAATTGTTAGAGGAAGCAAAAAGATTAAGATAAATTTGACAACTAAACAAAATTGAGTTATAATAACTAAAAAATAAGGAGGGGAAAATGGCAAAATTAACGCCTTTTGAACAAGAAGTAGTAGAAAGATTTAAAGAATCAATTGAATTAAATAAAGAAAAACCAAATTTGGGAAATATTGATATTCATAAAGCAAGAGAATTAATTAAGGATGCTGGAGCGATTTTACTTGATGTTACTTTGCCTGATTTAGTAGAGGGCGAAAACGCAGAAGAGGCTGGTATTCCAACGGCTTATTATACTCCATATACAGAATTTACTGAATATTTGGATGTGTTGCCTGATGACAAGACTGAGCCTATTATAGTTGCGTGTAGAAAAGCATTTTTTGCAAATAGAATTAAAGGTCTTTTGGACGTGCTTGGATATAAAAACGTATTTGTGATGGTTGATGATATTAAATATCTAATTGAAGCTCATAAAGCTCATGTGGAGGGTTAATCCTCCTTTTTTATTAATAAATAAGTGACAGACCCTTGTATCGAATAAAAAAAGAGGGAAATTATTTGTTTTTCCCTCTTACGTATCCTTCTATAATAAATCTTAAGGCGTTTAATTTAATAAATCCTTCGGCATCTTTTTGATTATATACACTATCTTCTTCAAAAGTT
>JAMORJ010000070.1 GCA_027063595.1 Nautiliaceae bacterium
TGATAGTAATATTGATTGCTTTTTTAATGTATTATTTTATATATCCCTTAGCAAATAAATATGAAAGTTTTGAAGAAAATAGATATAATGAGTTAATTACGAAAATAAATAATTTGAATGTAAAGTTAAATGTTTTTATGGCAAGAAAGACAATTTTGATTAAAAGAAATAAAGAAAAGAAAAGTTTATTGGCTTCATTGGAGAAAAAGAAAATTTTTTATTCAGAATTGGCTAATTTATTGGATTTTGCTGAATTTGATCAATATAAATGGGCTAATATTGTAAAATCGATTGTAGATTCAGCAAAGGAAAAGGGATTGATTTTAAAAGATGTGTATAATAAAATTTATGATCTTAACCTTTCTACTGGAAAAGACATGCCAAATATCGTTAAGAGAATGGATATAGGAGTTGCTTTAAAAGGAAGTTATAGAGATTTTGTTTATTATTTATATGGATATGAGAATAGAAAAGAATTGATAAGGGTTAAAGATATGAATATAACATCTCCTACATCTTTTATGGTTACATTTTCTATTTATGGATATAACAAATGAAAAGATTTGTTTTTTTAGGATTAATTGTTTTTTCTTTTGCTCAAGATAAATATTTGGTGTATGTAAATAAACTTATAAATTATCATTTTGATTTAAAAGCTAATAATATAAAAGCTCCTTTTGAAATTAAAATGATTAGTAAAAAAGTGATACGACAGATTTCATCAAAGAAAGTTGATATAGATTTGCTTTCTATTTTTAATAACGAAGCTTATGTGAATGTAAAAATATTTTTGGGAAATCAATTAATTAAACATTATAAAAAATGGGTAAAAGTTGGCGATGAAATTTATGGGTGTAAAATTATTAAAATTACTAATGTAAAAGTTATTTTAAAATGTAAAGATAAAATACGTGTAGAAACATTAAATAGAAAAATTCCACAAATTAAGGAAAAAAGATGAAAAAATTGTTGATAATACTTTTGGTAGTTTTTTCTTTTGCAAATAATTGTGAAAATAAGCTTTTTTCTTACGCTAATAGTATGAATGTTGCTGAGAGGATGACTATTAGAGAATTTTTAGAGCTTTTATTTACTCAAAAGTGCGGTATTAACGTTATTGTGCAAGATTCAATTGCTAAAAAAAAGCTAAATCAAAAAATGCCGTTTGTTAGAATTAAAGATTATACTTTAAATCAAATACTTGATCTTATTCTTACTAAAAGAGGGCTGTTTTATACTTTAAGTAAAAATGAATTAGAAATTAGTTATTATAAAACAAAAACTTATAAATTGGATTTTATTTCTACAACAAGAGTTGGAGAAGCGGTTTTAGATGCTACTGATAATAAAGTTACTAATAATTATGAATTTGATTTTTGGGGAACTTTAAAAGAACAATTAGCAAATTTGCTTAGGAACAATAAAGATTTAGACGAAAATTTATTGTCGTTGGTTAAAGTTAATGAGGGAAAAGAAACTCAAAAAGACAATCAACAAAATCAAATGACTCAGCAGGAACAAAATGATATTTTTGAACCTATTGTTAATAAGGATACTGGTGTAATTGTAGTTACTGGGACAATGAAACAATTAAAAGCTGTAGATGAGTTTATGAAAAATTTAATTAATTCTATGAAAAAAGAAGTATTAATTGATGTGAAAATTTATAGCGTAGAGCTTAGTAAATCTCATCAAACTGGAATTGATTGGTCTGAACTTAGTATTTCTTTACCAAATTCGACGGTTCCTCTTAGAGCTAGAAATATTTTTGGATCAGAATCTGTATTTAGCTCTGCTCAATTTAACGTTGGAGCTTTGCTTAATTTTTTAGCTCAAAACGGAAATGTTAATTCTATTTCAAATCCAAAAATTATGACTCTTAACAATCAAAAGGCAATAATTAGCGTTGGAGATACTATTTATTATAAGTATGCTTCAAAAGTCGTAACGGATCAAAACGGAAATCCTCAAACTGAGTATACAATAAGTTCTAAATTTGTAGGAGTAATTTTGGATATTACTCCTCAAATTAGCGATAATGGAGAAATTATTCTTAGTATTTCTCCAAGAATTAGTGCCTTTAGAGATTTGACGCAACTTAGCAGTAATACTTTAAGAGATATGCCTCCGGATACCAAAGATAATACTATGCAAAGTATAATAAAAGTAAAAGATGGAGATACAATAGTACTTGGCGGACTTATTAGTGATGATAAGAGTTTAAAAGTTAATGGAGTTCCTATTTTAAAAGAAATTCCTTTAATTAAATATTTGTTTTCTTCTAAGGAAACCATTAGCAGTAAAAAAGAAATTGTTTTTGTAATTACGCCTCATATTATTCATCTTAATAAGAAAAAAACATTAAGGGATTTAGGATTTGGAAAAATTCGCTAAAGCAAGAGAATTATTTAGGGATATAGTAGATTTAAAAAATTATGTTCCTCTATCTACTTCTGAGAAAACGAAACAAGATTTGTTAAATGCTATAAATCAAAAAGAAAAAATAGTCTTATTAACTGGGGAAGCCGGTAGTGGGAAAAGTTTGCTTTTAAGAAGCGTTTATGACGAATTAAAGGGTAAAAAAGTATTTTTTGTTTCTAATCCATATTTAGAAATTGATTCCATTTTGGAACTTTTAAAAAATTTAGACATTAACGATCATCATATTTTATTACTTGATGAAGCTCAATTGCTCGAATCTAAAACTTGGGAAAATTTGAGAATTTATGCTGATAGAGGAAATGTAACAATTGTTTTTGCTACGCATGATACGGATATTAAAAAACTTTTGGAAAAAAAACATTTTTCTACGAGGATAAACTATATTATAAAAGTTAAGCCTGTTAGTTTTGAGGAGATGAAAAATTTTATAATTACCAAATTATTAAAAAATGATTTACATGAAATAGTGGATATGCTTGATAATAAAAATTTTAAAAAAATTTATTCTTTTACAAAAGGTTCTTTAAGAGCTACCAATCAGCTTATGTATAAATTATTTGATGTTGTGGATTTTTTTTATAAAAAGAATCCAAAAAAATTTGAAAAGAAAATTGACAATAAATACATAGAAATTGCAATTATGGATTTAAGGGCTAAATAGTGCATAGATATGAAGAGTTGGAAAAGTTATATTATAAAAAAAAGGCTTTAAAATATTTTATTGTTATTTTAGGAGTGGGCGTTATATTTTTTATTTACGATTTTTTCAAAAAACCCTCTAAAGTGTCTAAAGATATAAATTTAACGAAAGAAAAAAAAGTTTTAGAATTCAAAAAGGAAATAAAAGAGACAAAAAAAGATAAAAATATTACAAAAAAATATGAAAAAATTTCTTTTATTTTGCCAAAAGTTGAATATAATTATAGTGCTATAAGTACAGAAAATAAGAAAATAAAAAAACAAAAAATAATAAAGCCTAAAAAAATAGAGTCTAAAAAAATAGAATCTAAAATTACGGAAAAAGAAGTTACTTTAAATGATTTGATTCAAAAGTTTAATCTCAATAAAAGTTATGATTTAGCTCTTTTAATAGCTAAAGGATTTTTTAAAAAGAAAGATTTAAAAAATGCCAAAATATGGACTATTAAAGCTAATTCAATGAATCCAGAAAGAGTTGAGAGTTGGATATTGTTTTCTGATATTCTTTTAGAAAAAGGCGAAAAAGAAAAAGCGATAGAAATTTTAAAAATTTACTTGGATACTTATGGAAATAATAAAACTATCGAAAATAAAATAAGGAGTATAAATGAATGAAAAAATTGTAAATCAAATTAAAGCATTGCCGCCTTTGCCAAAAAGCGTATTGGAAGTTCAAAGAATTACAAACGATCCAAATTCTTCCATAGCCGATTTAGTAAAAGTAATAAAAAACGATCCAATGCTTACGGCAAATTTGTTAAAAGTTGCAAATTCTCCGCTTTATGGATTTACGAGACAAATTAAAAGCGTTGATCAAGCTGTTTCTCTTTTTGGAATGGTTCCAATTAAAGGGTTTGTTATTTCTTTTGCCATTAGAAATAGTATGAAATTTGATTTAAGCGCTTATGGAATTGATGAAAATCATTTTCATATGATTTCTACTAAAAGAAATGCGTTGGCTTTAAATTGGTATGCTTCGAAAAAGGATAAATTGGATATTATTGCTACCGATTCTTTTTTAATTGATTTAGGAGCGGTGATAATATCTTTGATATTAATTGGAGAAAATAAGGCAGATGAATTTAAAAGTAGATTAACAAAGGAAAATAGATACGAACTTGAAAAAGAATTTGTTGGAGCTACAACTCCTGAAATTACAGCTGAAATATTTAAGCATTGGCATTTTGGGGATGAACTTATAATTCCTATTGAAAATATAGAAGTTCCTGAAAAGGCTGAAAATTATCAAGAAGAAGCAGCGGCTTTAAAAGTTATTAAGACTATTTATGATTTGCTTGATAAAGAATTTAAAGATAATTTTCCAAAAGGGATTGAATTGGCTCAAAAATATAATTTAGATGTTGATAAGTTACAAAAGGCTTTAGAAAAACTTGAGGGGAATTAATAATGAAAGAATTTGCGTATAAATTGGTAAAAGGAATTTTAAGAAAAGATATACCAAGAGATAAAAGAGATATTGTTAATGATTTAATAGCTCTTGGAGTTTTGAGTGATTCAAAAGTAATAAAGCTTAAACCGGAATATAAAATAGGAAAAGTAGACATAACTAAAAAAGGGTATGGTTTTTTAATTCCAATTGATGAAAAAAAAGATTATTTAATAGAAGCTCATCATTTAAATGGAGCAAGTAAAGGTGATTTGGTTGTAGCTAAAAAACTTTT
The DNA here is from genome assembly GCA_027063595.1 of Nautiliaceae bacterium. Classification (GTDB taxonomy): domain Bacteria; phylum Campylobacterota; class Campylobacteria; order Campylobacterales; family Nautiliaceae; genus Caminibacter. The sequence goes on from JAMORJ010000070.1 coordinate 4,824, forward strand.
TAATAAAAAAGGAAGACCTAAAGCAAAAGTGATTTATATATTAGAAAAAGCTTTTGCTGTTAGTGTAGTTTATTTAAAATATGAAATAAGAAAAGGAAAAAAAGTTCCAGTTCTTAGAAATATTAAAACCGATGAAGAAGTGTTTGTAAATGAGAAAAAGAAAACTTTAAAAAAACTTCCTGATGGAGCTGTTTTTAAAGTTAATAATTACACAAATAAAATAGTGGAAGTACTTGGGGTTCTTCAAGATCCTTGGGTTGATGAAAAAATTTCTTTAGGGCTTTATAATAAAAAGGAAGAATTTTCAAAAAAAGCTATAAAGGAAGCAAAAGCTTTTGGAGATTATGTGGATAAGTCTTTATATCCGGATAGAGTTGATTTAACTGATCTTGATTTTTGTACAATAGATCCAGTAAGTGCAAAAGATCATGATGATGCCATATATTTTGATATTAAAGAAAATGCTTTGTATGTTGCAATAGCAGATGTTAGTGAATATGTATATTTAAATGGAAATATAGATAAAGAAGCAAGAGAAAGAGGATTTAGTATATACTTTCCTCATAAAGCAATCCCTATGCTTCCAAGAGAGCTTAGCGAAAATATTTGTTCTTTAAAAGAAAACGAAGATAGATTGGCATTTGTTTTTAAAATATATTTTGATGAAAATAACCAAGTAGTAAAAGAAGAATTATTTGAGGCTATTATCCGTTCAAAAAGAAAGTATTCTTATGATAGAATAGATGAATTTTTAGCTGGAAAATTTGAGAATGTAGATGAAATTGATGAAAGGATTTTAAAATGGTTAATGCCTTTGTGGGAGAGAGTAAAAGATATTAGAGCTGAGAGATTGAAAAACGGGTTTGAATTTGAAAGCGATGAAATTAGAATGGTACTTGATGAAAATGGTATGATAAAAGAAGTAAGAATAGAAAGCGATACTCCTTCTCATAAGCTTATTGAAGATTGTATGCTTTTAGCAAATAAGGCGGCGGCTAAAATGATTGATTTTGGAATTTTTAGAGTCCATGAAAAGCCTTCAAGTACTTCTTTAGATGAATTATATTCAGAGCTTGGAGCTCTTGGGATAAATGTAGATGTTGATGAAAAAGATTTTGTAAAAGTGGTAGAAAATATTCAAGCTCAAGCAAAAGAGATGGGAATTAAAAAATATGTAGATAAGCTTATAATTCGTTCTCAAAAACAAGCAAGATACGATGCCGTTTGTACTCCTCATTTTGCTTTGGGATTTGATAGATATACGCATTTTACTTCTCCAATTAGAAGATATTCAGACCTTACTCTTCATAGAATTTTAAAAGCTACTATTAAAAATCAACAAAAAATATTAGATTATATTTTAAGAAACGTAGAGGCTTTAGTCGTTAAATTAAGCGAACTTGAGAGAGAAGCTATGAAAGTTGAATGGGATTTTTATGATAGAAAATATGCAAGATATGCAGAGCTTCATATAGGTCAAAGATATAAGGGAATAGTTGAAGATAAAGAGCAGCCTCCGATTGCTAAAATAATAGAGGATAAGCTTTTAGGAGCTAGGGTGTTTTTAAAAAGAGGGGAATTTAATTTATTTGAAAAGATAGATATTGAAATTCAAAGCGCTAATATTGCTACTGCAAAAATTAAAGGAATTGGTTATAAAATAGAGAATGTATAAAAAAGAATTTGATAATTTAGAACAAGTTCCAAATAATTTATTGTTATATGGCAATAGTTTTTATTTGAAAGAATATGAAAAAAAATTGCTTGAGAGATTTAAAAACGCAAATGTTGTTAAAATTTATTTTGACGAATACGATTTTGAGGAAATTAAGTCTTATCTTTTAGAGTCTTCCCTTTTTGGAGATGTAAATGTAGTTGTGTTAAAGCATAATAAGTTTCCTTCCAATTTGGATAAATTAGTAAAGCTTAACTCTTCTAACTATTTTTTCTTTTTTTATTATTCCAATAAAATTCCTCAAAATAATCCGTTTGGTAAGAATTTTGTTAGATTTTTTGAACCAACTTTAAAAGATGTAGTTTTGTATATTGAAAAGATGGCGGAAAAATTGGATTTACATATTACTCATGAAGCTAAACTTTTTTTAGCAAAATCGGTATCTCCCGAATTTTTGGAAGAAGAATTAAAAAAACTTTCTATTTATTCTAAGGAGATTGTTTTAGAAGATGTAAAGAAATTAGTATTTGTATATAAGGAGGAATCGTTTGAAGATTTGGCAGTTTCTATTTTAAAAGGAGAAGAATTTAAAGATAAATTAAAAAATTTGCTGGAAATTGTGGATTTTAGACGGATATTGCCTTTTGTTATTAAGTATGTAAGAGAATTGTATGAATATAATTTGTATTTTAAAAAAACTGGAAATTCTTCTCTTGAAGGTTATTTAGGATATAAATTGCCTCCTCAGATAGAAAAACAAAGAATTGAACTTAGTTTAAAATTTAGAGAAAAAGATTATTTTGAACTTTTAAAAAATTTACTTCATTTTGAATTAAAAATGAGAAATAGCGACAAAGAAAAACAGGCTATTTTTTATGAAGCAATTGCGTTTTTAAAAAATTTTAGTTCTTTTTAAAAAATTTTTTTAATTTTTTTGCTGCTTTAGTTAAACCAAGTTTCATTCCAGAATATCTCATAATCTTTGCCATTTGTTTGTATAGGTGAGATTCATAACATGGATTTGGACATTTTCTACATTTTGGTTTTTCTTCGTGTGGGCATTCTTTAAGTTTTGATAATGCGTAGTTAAAGAGAAAATGGCATTCTTGACATAAAGAAATATTGAATTTAAAATGTTTATCTTTGTAAGAAAAAACATATTCTTTTGAGTATTGATTCTGGTGTTTATCATTACAATAGATGTGAAAAAATTTTTTTAGTGTATTTAATTCTTTTTCAAATTGGTTTATTTTCATAATTTGATGATTTTTTCCCAAAGTTGTTTTTCGCTTTTATCTATTGTAGTTTGCTTTAATGAAGTAACTATTTGGTATAAAACTTCTTCTATTTCTATTAGTTCTTGAATTGATATTAAGGCAATTTGATTGTAAATGATTTCTTTTTTTATTATAAATTCTCTTTTAATTAAAGATGAGAGTCTACTTCCAATTTCAATAGCGTTTGTTATGTTTGTGTTTTGTAAAATTATTAAATAGTGGTTTTCTTTATTTGGTATTTGAAAAACTAAATCGTATTCTCTTATGTTTTTTCTAATTTCACTTATACACTCATTAGTTGTTTTTAATATCATGATAGTGAATGGAATATTTCGACTTTTAACGAGATGAAGGAGTATTCTTAGTTGTTCTTTTAAAAGATTTTTTAGTTGAGTTAATAATTCGAATTCTTTTTGATTTAAAAGAGTAATTGAGATTTTATCTATTGTTCTTCTTTTCATTCTTTTCTCCATAGTGAATAATTTTGTTTTATTGCTTCATATAAAATAATACCACAACTAACCGCTAAGTTTAAACTTCTGCCTTCTTTTTTCATGGGAATGGTTATGCATCTATCTTTGTATTTATTTAAAATATTTTCATCGATTCCTTTTGTTTCGCTTCCAAAAATTAGATAATCTCCTGCCTCGAATTTGGCTTCAAAATAAGGTTTGTTTGTTTTTGTGGTTGCAAAATGGCATTTTTTAAGATTAACGTTGTTTAAGAATTCGTCAACGCTTTCCCAAATAACTAAATTAAGTTTATCCCAGTAATCTAAACCAGCTCTTTTTACCGCTTTTTGGCTTATATCAAATCCAATCGGTTTTACTATATGAAGAGTGGCTCCAGCATTTACGCATAATCTTCCTATGTTGCCTGTATTTGGAGGAATTTGAGGATTAAATAAAACTATGTTAAACACTTTTGTGCCTTTTCATTATATGAGTTAGTATTTTTGCAACGGATTTTGCTCTTTCTTTAAAAATTTGTCTTAATCTATCTTTTATTATTTTGTTTTTGATTTCTTCTTTTGTCATCGCTTGCCTATAATATTATGGTTTTGTTGCCGTAAACAAATATTCTATCTTCAATAGCAAGCTTTATGGCTCTTCCTAATACTATTTTTTCTATATCTCTTCCTTTTTCTCTCATTTCTTCCCAATTCATTTCATGATTTACTCTAATTACATCTTGTTCGATTATAGGTCCGTCATCAAGATTATTATTTACAAAATGAGCCGTAGCTCCAATAATTTTAACGCCTCTATCATATGCTTGTTTATATGGATTTGCTCCAATAAATGCTGGTAGGAATGAATGGTGAATGTTTATTATTTTGTTTGGAAATTTTTCTACGAAGTTTGGAGTTAATATTCTCATAAATTTGGCTAAAATGATAAAGTCTGGGTTTAAAGGTTCGATAATTTTTAACATTTCGTTTTCATGTTCTATTCTCGTTTTTCCTTCTGCTGGTATGAAATAAAAAGGAATATTGAATTTTTCTACTAAATCTTTTAAATTTTCTCTATTTGCTATAACTCCAAGTATTTCGATGTCCAAATCGCCTGAATAATGTTTTATTAAAATGTCTCCTAGGGCGTGAGCTTCTTTTGTTGCCATTAAAAATAGTCTTTTTTTTCTTTTTTTGAATATTCTAATATTTCCACAGGGAATTTCTTTTAATAATTCTTGTTTTAATTTATCTTTATCTACTTCTCCAGAAATTACCGCTCTAAAAAAAAATTTGTTATTTTCTTTATCTACAAATTCTTGTTGAGTTTCAATGTTAAAATCGTTTTCGTATAGAACTTTTGAGATTTTATAGACTAATCCTTTTTTATCGTTACAATCGATTAAAAGGGTATATTTCATATTAGACCTTTTTTAAATAAATTATATCATAACCTCTAATTTCTTCTAAAATTGATTTTTTGGGGTTTTTAGGGTCTATGTTTTTGGGCTTGTATTTTTTATCCCATAAATTTTCTTTTTTTATCCACTCTTGACAGCAATTAAAGTTTAATATGCTAAAAGTTTTTAAAGGATATTTTAAAGCAAGCGCATAGAGAAATCTATTAGTAACATTTTTTGGGCATTTTTTTATTTTTATTTCTCTTTTTAATTTATTTGGAAGATTTAGGGTTTTTATGACTTTTTCATGGTTAAGGTTTTTAAAATAAATTAAGTGATATAAAAAAAAACTCTCTCTTGGATTATATTTGTAAATTTTTGCTAAATGGAAAAATTCTTTTTTTAAAAAGGTCAGATTAAAAAGCTGTTTGGCAATACCTAATACTATAAAATAGTAAAAACCAAAATAAAGATATTTTGATTTAAACATTTTTTCAAATTCCATATAAATTCTTTCTTTGCTCAAATCTGATAAATTTATACTTTGACAAAGTTTAATTGTTTTTGGAGCTATTTTAAATTTAAGTCTGCTACTAAATTGCATAGCTCTTAAAACTCTTAAAGAATCTTCTATAAATGTTTTATCATCAATATGTCTTATAATTTTATTTTTTATATCTTCAATTCCTCCCCAAAAGTCAAGAATTTTTCCAGTATAAATGTTTTTCATTAATGCATTCATGGTAAAATCTCTTCTACGAGAAGCAGTTTTTTCATCTTGTGTTAAGCTTACTTTAAAGCCTTTGTGTCCGTATCCTATTTTACTTTCGGTTCTTGGCAAGGCAATATCAAAATTTTTCCATTTATAAACAAAAAAACTTTTACCAACTCCCTTAGCTCCTAATTTTTTCATTAACTTGTCAAAATCTTGAGGAGTTATATCGTAAACTTCAAGGTCAAATTCTTTTGCTGGTTTTCCTAATATTTCATCTCTAACGCAACCTCCAACTAAATAAACTCTTTTTGTATATGGCGCGAAAAAATTTTTTAAAAATTCTAAATCTTTCATTCTTTAATTTTGTAATTTTTCTTCTATTCTCATAAGCAAATATTCTAAAAAATTTAAAGTAACGTCGAGTTTTACGTCAAGATTTTGAGTATTTGGAGATTGAAGACCATCGAAAAGTACAAGAAGTCTTTCTCTAATGTGTTTTAAAAATTCTTTATCGCAGTCTTTTTTATTTTCTAATTCTTCAAAAATTTCTTCTTCTTCTAGTTCTTGAATCGTCTCAAGTATCGTTTCTTTAATGTCCATTAAAACTCACTTAGCCATTTTTCAAATTCGTATCTATTTTTTTGATTAATATTATCAAATTCTTTTAATTTTATAATGTTTACTCCTTCGAATTTTTTTCTTGTTTGAAGTCGTTTTATACTTTCTTTAATTTCTTTATCTTCTGGATATTTTTTTAATAGCTTTTTATATATCTCTAGGGCTTCATGTTTAAAGCCCTGAGATTCAAGGATTTTTGCGTATGTTTTAGTTAGAGGCATGTTCTGCTATTAAACTTCCCATTTCTGAAGTTGTAACTACTTCTTTTGCATCAAATGCCGCTAAATCTTTTGTTCTATATCCTTCTTTTAATACGCTTTTAATAGCTTCTTTGATTCGTTTAGCTCCTTTATGTTCTCCTAAATAATCTAACATCATAGCGGCACTTAAAATTGTGGCGATAGGATTTGCTATTCCTTGGCCTGCTATATCAGGAGCGCTTCCGTGAATTGGTTCAAAAAGTCCTACTTTTCCTCCAATGCTTGCGCTTGGAAGAAGCCCAATGCTTCCTACAATCATGCTCGCTTCATCGCTTAAAATATCTCCAAAAATATTACCAGTTAAAATTACGTCAAATTGTTTTGGATCTCTTATAAGTTGCATTGCCGCATTATCTACATACATGTGTTCAAGTTCTATGTCTGGATAATTTTGGGCTACTTCATTTACTACTTCTCTCCAAAGCTCACTTACTTCAAGTACATTTGCTTTATCAACAGAAGTTACTTTTTTATTTCTTTTTTGAGCTTCTTTAAAAGCTATATGAGCTATTCTTTCAATTTCGTCTCTTGTATAAATCATGGTATTGTATGCTTTGTTGCTATCTTTATATCTTGGTTCTCCAAAATAAATTCCGCCCGTTAATTCTCTTACAACTACTAAATCTACACCTTTTATTACTTCTGGTTTTAAGGTAGAAGCATTTATTAGTTCGTCAAAAATTATTGCCGGGCGAATGTTTGCAAAAAGCCCAAGAGATTTTCTAAGTTTTAAAAGTCCAGATTCTGGTCTTTTTTCTTTTGGTAAATTATCCCATTTAGGACCACCTATTGCTCCAAACAAAACGGCATCCGAATTAAGACAACCTTTTATTGTTTCCTCTGGAGCTGGATCTTCAAAAACATCGTATGCCGAACCTCCTAAAAGGTACTCGTTATATTCTAGGTTAAAACCTTCTTTTTGAGCTACCGCATCTAAAACTTTTATTGCTTCATCTACTATTTCTGGTCCAATTCCATCGCCCTTAATTACAGCAATTTTATAAGTTTTCATTTTTTTTCCTTTAATATCTCTTTAGCATAGTTTATTAATCCTCCAGCCGCTATTAATTCTTGCATAAAAGGGGGAATTGGAGCAAATTTATAATTTTTCCCCGTATCTATATTATGAATTATTCCTTTATCTAAATCTATTTTTATTAAATCTCCTTCTTTTATTTCGTCAGTTTCAAGAATTTCAAAGATTGGAAGTCCCATATTAAAACTATTTCTATAAAATATTCTTGCAAAGCTTTTTGCTATTACTGCGGCAACTCCAGCGGCTTTTAGAGCAATTGGGGCGTGTTCTCTACTACTTCCGCTTCCAAAATTTTTCCCAGCTACAATTATATCTCCAGGTCTTACTTTTTTAGGAAATTCAGGGTCTGCATCTTCCATTACGTGTTTAGCAAGCTCGTGAGGATCTGATGTATTTAAATATCTTGCTGGAATAATTAAATCCGTATCGATATTATCTCCAAATTTCCAAACTCTTCCTGTTATAACGTTCATATATTGCCTTTTTGTTGAAATTTTATCAAATTTTTAAAAATTGATATATAATAACAAAAAAAGGTTTAAAATGAAAATAAGTGTTTGTATTTCTAAAACTTTTAAAAACTTATTTGACCCTGATGTTTTAAAAGTTGTATTTATATTATCCATTCCAGTTTTTGCTTTTTATGTTGGAGCTTTGTTTTTGTTTTGGGATCAAATAATTTATTTCGTTTCTAATTTAATTTTTTGGATTCCGTTTAGCGTTTTAAAATTAAATGGAGCTTTTTTTATAATGTTTTTTTTGTGGTTTATTAGTGTTGTAGTAACGTTTGCTATTATTAGTGCTATTTTTTCTCCTCTGTTTTTAAATAAAGCAAATGAAAAGATTCATTATTTATATGTAATAAGTTCTATTTTGTTTTTTTCTATTTTTTACGCTTTTATTTTTATAAATAATTGGGATTTTATTTATTTTGAGATTCAAAAATTGCTTACGATTTTGCCTTTTGATACTGTATCTAAAACTGTAAGTGCTATACTTTCGATTTATGTTTTTTATAATTTTTTTATATTAACGTTATTTATATTGGTTTTCTTTTTTGCAAAACCTTTTTTGGAAGCCATTAAAGATGTGGAATATCCTGATGTTGAGATAAATTCAGATCGCACATTGGGATTTAAGAGAATTTTGTTAAAAGATGTATTGATATTTTTGATTTTTTTTGTATTGTTGTTTCCTTTGTTTTTTATTCCAGTTGTGAATGTATTAGTTCCACTTTTGTTATGGACGAAATTGTATCATGATTCTTTTTTATATTTTGTTTGTAACGAATATTGCTTTGGAGAAACGCTAAAAAAATTGGAAGAAAATCGTTTAAAAACGCTTTTTTTAGCTTCTATTGCGGCAAGTTTTAATTTTTTACCAATTATTAATTTTTTTGCTCCGTTTTTTGCGATTATTTTATTTTTTCATTGCGTTATGCAACTTCAAACTAGCGTTTGAGATTATTTACAGTTTGTAGCATTTCATCGCTTGTCATAATAGCTTTGCTTGCTGCATCGTATGCTCTTTGACCGGTAATTAAATCGGTCATTTCTTCTACAAGTTGAACGTTACTCATTTCGATAAATCCTTGTCTAATCTCTCCAAGACCGTTAGTTCCCGGAACTTCTACCATTGGGTCTCCAGAAGCAGTAGTATTGATATATAAATTGCTTCCAAGCGAATGAAGTCCAGCTGGGTTGATGAATTTTGCAATGGTTATTTGTCCGATTTGTTGCATTTGAGTTTGTCCGGCTTCTAAAACGCTTACAGTTCCATCTGTTCCAATTGAAACTTGGACCGTATCCGCTGGAAGAGTGATGTTTGGAACGAGCTTATATCCGTCGCTTGTTACTAAATTTCCGTTTGCATCGAGTTTAAAAGCTCCATCTCTTGTGTATGCGATTCTTCCATCTGGGAGTTGTACTTGAAAAAATCCATCTCCTTGAATTGCAAGATCTAAATTGTTATTTGTTTGTTTAAGATTTCCTTGAGTAAAAATTTTTGTAACTGCCGTTGGTCTTACTCCAAGTCCTACGTTTATGCCAGTTGGCGAAGTGGTAGTTGTAGAAGTAGCAGTTCCTGCATATTCCATTGTTTGGTAAAATAAATCAGCAAATTCGGCTCTTTGTTTTTTATATCCTATCGTATTTACGTTTGAGATATTATTTGATACTACATCAATTTGCATTTGTTGAGCCATCATACCGGTAGCTGCTGTATATAAGCTTCTTACCATCGTTAACCTTTTAGTTTTTTATTATAAGCATTTTTTGTTCCAAATTATGCTCTTACGCTTGCAAGTTTATTAATCGCATCACTATTTAGATCGTCCATAAATGTAGTCATTACTTTTTGATATCTCTCAACTAATCTATTTGTTTCTATTAATTCGGTCATTTCCTTAATCGGGTTTACGTTTGATTTTTCTAAAAATCCTTGAAGAGTAGAGTTTGTCGTATTGATAGTTTCGCTGCCTGGAATAAAGTCCCACATTTTGTCTCCAACTTTTTTTAAGGTATTTAAATCATCTATACTTACTACTTTTAAAGTAGCGATTAATGTTTTATTTACATAGATATTTGCATTTTGATCGATTGTAATGTTTTTTGCGTTTGGAGGTATTTTTATTGGTTTGTTTTTTATATCTAATACTTTAAAGCCTTCTTTTGTTACCAGATATCCTTGATTATCGATTGAAAAATTTCCAGCTCTTGTAACTTTTTCTCCATTTGCGTCAATTACGAAAAAAGCATTTTTTTGTTTGAGCGCTACATCTAAAGGGTTTGATGTTTTTATAACGTTTCCGATTGAAAAGTTTGTGTATTCTTCTACGATTTGAGGAACTTTATTTAAATTCCTATTTATGAATTTTGCCGCTTCTTTGGTGTTATTTTCTAATGGTAAAATATCTCTTTTTTCTTGATATAATCTCTCAAACGTTCCAATTACTATATCGTCTTGTTTAAATCCTGCTGTATTGACATTTGCAAGGTTGTTTGAAATAACGTCTAATCTATTAAATTGAGTAACCATTGCGCCAACGGCATCGTAATAACCATTTATCATTTTTGGAGCCTTTTTTTAAAGGCTAAGCAATTTTTGTTCCTTTTTGTTTTGATAAATTATTGTGGTATAATAACAGTTTACAAGATGCATATTTTATAAATTTTTTTTAAGCTTAAGGAGTATATATGGCACTTCCAAAAGAGCTTGTAAAGCTATTTAAAGAAAATAAAGACGGTATAGTTACTTATGAAAAAATAGTTAGTATCTTACCAAAAGCACCTACGAAAAAAGAAGTAAAAGAGATTTTGGATCTTGCAAAAGAAAATAGTATTCGCCTTATGACGGCGGCTGAGGTTGCTAAACTTAAAAATCTTGAAGATGTTGTAAAAAATAAGGAAGAGAGAGAAAGAAAAAAAGAGGAACTTGCCGAAGATATTTTAAAAGATAAAGAATTGCTTGAGTGGAGCAGATCTGATAGTCCAGTTAGAATGTATTTAAGAGAAATGGGGCATATACCTCTTCTTGATAAAGATGAGGAGATTGAAATTTTTAGAAGAATTCAGCTTGGAGAAGAAATTATTTTGGATGCTATTTGTTCAATTCCGTTTTTGATTGATTTGGTTTTAAAATATAAAGAGCCTTTGCTTAATAGAGAAAGAAGGGTAAAAGAATTGTTTAAATCTTTTGTGGATGAAGATGAGATAGAAGATGAAGATGATAAAGAGAGTAAAAAAAGCAAGAAAATAACTCTTAGAGAAAAAAGAATAAATGAACTTTTTAAAAATTTGGAAAAAGCCAAAAAAGAGTGGGAAAAAGTTATTGACGAGTATGATCAGGTTTTAAAAGATACTTCAATGCCTGAAGAAGAAAGACTTTATAAAATTTTACAATTGACTTTTAAAAAGAAAAAAGTAAAAGAGGCGTTAAATGAACTTGGATATACTTCAAAACTTATTAACGAAATAGTAAAAACGGTTGAAACGGCTTTAAAAGGGGATAAAGATTTTGAAAAAGAATTGAAAAAGAAAGAATATAGACTACCTCTTTTTAATGAGCAGTTAAGAAAATTGCATAAAGAAATTCTTAGCAAGATTACCGAGCTTTCTAAAGAAGATATAGCGGCAATGGTTCCTGAACATACGATGGTAAATATTTATATGGATATTAAAAAGTTGGTTGAAGCGAAAAAAGCAAGTGAAAATAAATTTGGAATGGATCCTAAAAAGCTTGAAGTTATATTAGAACAGCTAAAAAGAGGTAAAAAGATAGTAACCGAAGCAAAAGAAAAAATGGCAAGAGCGAATTTAAGACTTGTTGTAAGTATTGCTAAAAAGTATACAAATAGGGGGCTTCCGTTTCTTGATTTGATACAAGAAGGAAATATAGGACTTATGAAAGCAATTGATAAGTTTGAATTTGAAAAGGGATATAAATTTTCTACATACGCAACTTGGTGGATTAGACAAGCCATTAGTAGAGCAATAGCCGATCAGGCAAGAACGGTTAGAATTCCAATTCATATGATTGAAAACATCAATCAAATTAATAAAATTATTAGAAAATATGTTCAGGAAGAAGGAAAAGAGCCAACGCTTGATGTAATTGCAAAAGAGATGAAAATGCCAATTGAAAAAGTAAAACAGATTTTAAAAATTTCAAAAGAGCCAATTTCGCTTGAAGCTCCAGTTGGCGAAGAAGAAGACGGTAAGTTTGGAGATTTTATTGAGGATAAAAGTTTTTCAAACCCATATGAAGAAGTGGTTCAAGAAGATTTAAGAAAACATATTGAAGAAATACTTGAAAATCTAAACGAAAGAGAAAAAGCCGTAATTAAAATGAGATTTGGTCTTATGCCAGATAAGAGTGAAAGAACGCTGGAAGAAATTGGAAAAGCTTTAAATGTTACAAGAGAGAGGGTTAGACAAATTGAAAGTAGCGCAATAAAAAAACTTAGACATCCAAATATTGGAAAACTTTTAAAAAATTATCTTGAAGGTTGAAAAAGATAATGTGGAAGCTAATTGAAGAATTTTTAATAAGATTTATTAGAGAAGAGATTACAAAAACGGGGCTAAAAAAAGGGATTTGTGGTCTTAGTGGAGGAATTGATTCTGCGGTTGTTGCTGTTTTAGCTAAAAAGGCTTTGGGAGATAATTTTAAAGCTTTTATGCTTCCAAGTCAGTTTTCTTCTCCTTCAAGTATAGAAGATGCTAAAAAGCTTTGTGAAAAATTTGATATAGATTATGAAATAATTTCTATCGAACCGCTTCTTAGGGCTTATCCTATTGAAGATAAAATAAGGCTTGGAAATTTTTCGGCAAGAATGAGAATGGCAATTCTTTACGATAACTCTGCTAAATTAAACGCTCTTGTTATTGGAACGAGCAATAAAAGCGAGCTTATGCTTGGATATGGAACTTTGTTTGGGGATTTGGCAAGCGCCATTAATCCGATTGGAGATTTATATAAAACTGAAATATTTGAATTTGCTAAGTTTTTGGGAGTTAACGAAGAGATAATCAATAAACCTCCAAGTGCCGATTTATGGCAAGGGCAAAGCGATGAAAAAGAACTTGGATATAGTTATTCTCAAATTGATCCTGTTTTAATTGATTTTGTTGATAATAGAGCTACAAAAGAAGAGTTGCTTAAAAAATATGATAAAGATCTGGTTGAATTTGTATTAAAGAAGGTATATCAAAATCAGTTTAAAAGAAAACCTCCAATTATTTGTAAATTAAAAAATAGAACTATTGGTCATGACTTTTTATACGAAAGAGATATTAGGCTTTGAGAAAGGTTTATGAATTTTTTGAAAATATGCTATTTTACCCGAGGTGGTATCATTATCCTTTAATTCTTTTTTTCCTTCCTTTTTCTTTTCTTTATATGATAATTGTGTTTTTTAAATTTCCAAAAAGATATGAAGATTTAAAAGTTCCTATTATTTCTATTGGAAATATAATCGTTGGAGGAAGTGGAAAAACTCCTCTTAGTATTGCTATTATTAATTATTTTAAAGCTAAGAAAGCGGCCGTAGTTTTAAGAGGATATGGTAGGAAAAGTAAGGGAGTAGTGGTTGTAAGTGATGGAAAAAATATCTTATGCGAAGTTGAAGATAGTGGGGATGAAGCAATGGAAATTGCTATTTCTACAAACGCAATTGTGATAGTTAGTGAAGATAGAAAAAAAGGAATATTAAAAGCAAAGGAAATGGGTGCCGAGTTTATCGTTTTGGATGATGGATTTGATAAGCCTTTTAAGAAGTTTAATTTGGTAATTGATGAAAAAATAAAAAATCCTTTTTGTTTACCTGCTGGGGGATATAGATATCCTCGTTTTTTTCTTAAGTTTGCCGATATTGTTTTAGAAGAAAATAGAGATTTTAAAAGAATAGTAAATGTACCTAAAGGCGATATTTTAATAAGCGCAATTTCAAAACCCAAACGAATTCTTAAATGGTGGAAAAAAGAATATAGGTTTTTCCCTGATCATTACGAATATAAATGGAGAGATTTAATTTGTTTTAGGGAAAAAGAAATTGTAACTACTAAAAAAGATTTCGTAAAGCTTAAAAAATATCCTTTAAAATTAAAAGTAATTGATTTAAAAATTGAACTAAAAAGCGATATTTTAAGACAAATTGAAGAATATTTGATAAAATTTCATAAAAAAGGCAATTAATGGATATAAAAGAGGAGATTAAAAAAGACGAAGAGTTATTGTTACATGTTTTTAAATTGGAAAAATTTTTTAAAAAATATAAAAAACCTATAATTGCTGTTTTAATCGTTATTTTTTCGTTTCTTATAGGTTATCAGCTTTTGAGTATGTATAAAGATTATAAATTAACTAAAGCAAACAATGCTCTTGAAGAAGTAATAAATGGCAAAAAAGATTCTTTGGAAATTTTAAAGGAAGATAAAAAGCTTTACGATTTATATTTATTAAAAGAGGGAAAATTTGATAAGATTACTACAAAGGCTCTTGAAGAAATTAAGGCTTACAAATTAGCAATGGAAAAAGGAGATATAAAATCTTTGGAAGCTTATTTGAATAATCCTAATTATCATGTTTTAAAAGATTCGGTAAGAGTTGCTTTAATTAGGCTTTACCTTCAAAAAGGTAATAGAAAAAAAGCAAAAGTATTGGCTGAAGAAATTTCTTCAGATTCTAAGTATAGAGAAATAGCGACATATTTACTTCACTATGGGATAGTAAAATGAAAAAGTATTTATTGTTAGCAGGGTTATTGTTTATAGGTTGTTCTCAAAAAGAGGTTTTTGTACCAAAAAAAGTTATTAATAAGCCGTTAAAAGCTGTTACTTCAAAAGAGCTTCAAGATTACACAAAAAAAGCTTTGACTTTTAAAGATTTGGAGTTAAGGTATGTAAAACCTGTTAATGCGTTTGATGATGGAATAAGAGGAGTTTATGTGTTTTTTGACGAAAAAGGTAAAAAGCTTGGAGAATTTAAAAAGATTAATAAGGATTTAGCTGTAGATGGCACTAAAATGCTTTTAATTAAAGAGAAAAAAGTAATTAAATTGCCTTTTATGATGGTTAGTGGAGCGAAAAAAGAAAATATAATAGCTATAGTTTTTGAAAATAATGCTATAGGAGTTTATGATTTAGATAAAAATAGACTTATTTTTTATAAAGAGTTTGGAGAAGCTATAATTGGAAAATATTTAAAAGCTTTTCCTATTTTTTATAAAGATTTGATATTGTTTCCATTATTAGATTCAAATATTGCCGTATATGATTTAAAAGCAAATTCTTATATAAGAACTATTAATTTAGCCGATGAGAATTTGCTCTCAAACATAATTTTTCTTAAGATTGTAAATAATCAACTTTTTATGGCAACTCCAAATAAGCTTGTTATGTTTGATCCAAACTATTTAATAGATTTTAAAGGAAACATTAAACATATAATAAGCAGTAATAATTTTCTTTATGTGTTTTTAGTAGGAGGGGATGTTATTAAATTTGATACCAATTTAAAACAATTAAAAAAAGTAACTTTGCCTTTTGCCGATTATTTTGCTCCTACTGTTTGTAAAGATAAAATATATACAGTTACAAGAAGTGGTTATTTAATTGAATTTGATAAAGATTTAAATTATAAAGTTTATGGGGGCAATAAATTTAATGTTAATGAGCCTTTAAGACTAATAAATTGTAAAATTTACAATGAAGATAGGGTGTATTTTATTAAATGAGCAAATATATAGAAGCTTTTTTGGAATATCTTTTAATTAATAAAGGCGTTAGTAAAAATACTTACGAAGCTTATAAAAGGGATTTAATCCAATTTGAGAAATTTTTGGGGAAAGATATTATTCAAGCCACTTCAGCAGATGTTATAGCTTTTCTTTCTCAAATTGAAAATAAACGCTCTTTAAATAGAAAGTTAAGCGCTATTAATTCTTTTTTTGATTTTGCTTATAAAAGAGATTATGTTGATGAAAAATTTAAAATAAAACAAGCAAAAATTCCAAAATCTTTACCTAAGTTTTTAGAAAAAGAGGAGATTTTAAATTCCATATCTCATATAGATTCAAATGCCTCTTGGTTTGAATTAAGGGATAAAGCTTTAATTTTGTTTTTATATGCAACTGGGCTTAGGATAAGCGAAGCTTTAAACGTGAAACTTAGCGATATAGAAGATGGATGGGTAAAAGTGGAAATGGCAAAGGGAGAAAAACAAAGAATTGTTCCAATTGCTCCCATTGCTATAAAGGCTATAGAAGAGTATCTTCATAAAAGACCTTGTAATTCTCAGTGGCTTTTTGTAAATAAAAATTGTAATAAATTAAGTAGAATTAGTGCTTTTAATATTACGAAAAAATATCTAAACGTATCTCCTCACGTACTTCGTCACTCTTTTGCCACTTCTCTTGTTTTGGGAGGAGCAGATTTAAGGGTAGTTCAAGAACTTTTGGGACATGCTTCTCTTAATACTACTCAAATTTATACTCATATTCAAAAAGAAAATCTTAAAGAAACAGTATTAAAATATCATCCTTTAGAAGATTTATAAATTGAAAAGCGTAGTTGAAATTTTAAGAAAAAATGGAATTGTGTGTAAAGAACTTAATAGAGTTAATCTTAATTTAAAAAAGAGAATAAATGCTTATTTGGGAGTTAACTTAAAGAGCGAATATTGTATAGTAATAGAAGTCTTAAAGAAGAGTCGTTTTTTAGCAAAAGATATAGAAACTTTAGAGGAGATTGTTTCTAAATTTCCTATAAATTTTAGATATAAAAAGAAAATTCTAATTTTAAATGCTCCTCTTTGTTTAAAAGCAAAAAAGGAACTTAGAGAATGGAAGATATTATTAAAGAAGAATTTAAATTAGTGGATATAGGCAATACTCATATCCATGTTTTTGATGGAGAAGTTAAAGATTTTAAAAATCCTGTGAAATTAGAGGGAAAGATTTTTTATATTTCTGTGAATGAAGAAAAAGAAAGAGAATTTTTAAAATTAAATCCAAATGCTATTAATTTAAAAAATTATGTACGCTTTAAAAGCGCTTATTCAAATACTCTTGGAATTGATAGAGTAATGGCTTTTAAAGCCATAAATGATGGAGTGGTGGTTGATGCTGGAAGTTTTATTACGTTGGATATAGTAGAGAATGGGTTTCATTTAGGTGGGGTTATAATGCCTGGACTTTATTATTTAAAAAATGCATATAAAATACCTTCTTTAAACGTGGGATTTACTTATCCAACTTCCATTCCACCTAAAAATACGAAAGAGGCTATTAGCGAGGGTAGTATTGGAATGGTTGTTGAAATGATAAAAAAATATTCGAAAAATAAAAAATTATATTTTACCGGTGGAGATGGAGAGTTTTTGGCTAAAATTCTAAATGGAATTTATATAAAAGATTTAATTTTTCGGGGAATGATAAAAGTGATAAAGGAAAGTTATGATAATAGCATTGCCAAAAGGAAGGATAGCAAACGAAGTTTTAAAAATTTTTGAAAAAATTTTTAATGAAAAGTTTGAATTTGAAAATAGAAAACTAATTTTAAAAAAGGCAGGTTTTACTTTTTTAAATGTTAGAAATTGGGATGTTGCTACTTATGTCGAAAAACAAGCCGCAGATATTGGGGTAGTTGGTTTTGATGTTATAACTGAGCTTAATTCGAATGTGTTAGAATTGCTGGATTTAGGGATTGGAAAATGTAGAGTAAGTGTTGGAGGAATTAAAGGAGATGATAGTTACAAGAATAAAACAGAAATTGTAGTAGCTACAAAACTTAAAAATATTGCAAAGAATTATTTTTCTAAGAAAGGAATTCCAACTCAAGTAATAAAATTAAACGGCTCTATCGAGCTTGCTCCTCTTGTAGGGCTTTGTGATGTTATTGTTGATATAGTGGAGACGGGAAACACATTAAGAGAAAACGGACTTGAAGAAAAGGAAGTAATATTTCATTCTTCTGCTCGTGTAATTGCTAATAAAAATTCGTTTTTAACAAAGAAAGAAGAAATTTTAGACTTAGTAGAAAAGATAAGGAAAGCAAATGGCTCTTGAATTGTATGCAAAAGTTGAGGAGCTCTTTTTAGATAAAGAAGCTGCTTATATTTTGTGGTCTAAGTTTATTGAGATATTAAAAGAGCTTAATGTAAAAAGTGTTCTTGATATTGGGTGTGGAAGTGGGGAGTTTTGTGCTTTGGCTAAGAGTGAAGGATTTAAAGTTAAGGGAATTGATTTAAGTAAATTTCAAGTGCAAAAAGCAAAAAAAAGAGGATGTGATTGTGAGGTTAAAAATTTATGTGAAGTGAATGAAAAATTTGATGCTGGGGTTGCTGTGTTTGATGTAATTAATTATATGAACAAAGATGAATTGAAAAAATTTTTTGAGTGTGTAAAGATTTGTAATTATTTTGTTTTTGATATTAATACTTTGTATGCAATGGAAGATTTGGCTATAGGAACTTTAAAAGCGGAAGATGAGAATAGATTTTCAGTACTTTATAGCGAGTTTGAAGATAACAAATTAATAACGGAAATTACTCTTTTTGAAAAAAAAGGCGATTGTTATAAAAAACATCAAAAAAAACTCATTCAATATTTTTATTCTTTAAAAGAGATTGAATCAATTTCTGGTATGGAAATTTTGGAAGTTATACCAATTTCTTTATATGGAAGCGAAGAAGCGGAAAAATTAATAATTGTTATGAAAACTTAGCGAGGTTTAAAATTTTCTTTGCTAATGCAAAATTCTTTTACGAAACATTTATCGCATTTAGGATTTTTTGCTGTACATATATATCTTCCAAAAAGAACGAATGCTTGATGAAGTTCGTTTAAATCTGTTTTAAAAGCTTTTATTAAATCTTTTTCGGTTTCTTCTACTGTTTTTGCATCAGTAATTCCAAGACGATGAGATACTCGAAAAACATGAGTATCTACCGCCATTCTATTTTCTCCGTTTAATTCTATTAAAAATACGTTTGCCGTTTTGTTACCAACTCCCGGAAGTTTTATTAATTTTTCATGTTCTTTTGGAATAATGGAATTGTATTTTTCTTTTACTTCTTTTGCCATTGATACTAAATTTTTTGCTTTATTATTAAAAAAATTGCATGATTTGATAATTTCTTTTACGTCTTCAATATTAGCGCATGCAAGAGCTTGTATGTTTGGATATTTTTCAAAAAGCTTTGGAGTGACCATATTTACTCTTTTATCCGTGCATTGAGCAGATAAAATTATCGCAACGAGAAGTTCGTATTCATTTTTATAATTAAGTTCCGTTTTACTTCCTTTGTAACGATTTAAGAATCTTTTTTTTATCTCTTCAAGTTCTTCGGGAGTTCTTAATACCATCACAATCCTTTTTTTATTGTATAATAACAAATATTTTCATAAAGGAGAATAATGGCTGGACATAATAAATGGTCTAAAGTAAAACATATTAAAGCAAAAGAAGATGCTAAAAAGTCTAAAATTTTTACTAAGCATGTTCGCGCTATTATGACGGCTGCAAGACAAGGAGGAGGAAACCCTGATAACAATCCTGCTTTAAGGCTTGCAATAGAAAGAGCAAAAGCGGATTCTATGCCAATGAAAAATATTCAAAACGCAATTGATAAAGCTACGGGAAAAATTGATGGTCTTGTCCTTCAAGAAGTTATATATGAAGGGTATGGACCAGGTGGCGTTGCTATAATGGTAGAGTGTTTAACAGATAATAAAAATAGAACCGTGGCTGAAATTAGACATGCGTTTAAAAAAGCTGGAGGTTCTTTAGGAACAAGTGGAAGTGTTTCTTGGATGTTTGAAAAAAAAGGTGTAGTTGTAGTAAATAGAAGCGAAAAAGATGAAGAAGTAATGGAAAAAGCAATTGAAGCTGGTGCCGAAGATATTAAAGAAATGGAGGAAGTGCTCGTAATAGAGACGGCACCTGAAGATTTTAATGCTGTACTTGAAGCAATTAACTCTATTGATGGAATAGAGATTATAGAAAGTAATGTGCAATTGGTTGCTACTAATTTAAGTGACGTGGATGATGAAACGGCTGAAAAAGTTGAAAGACTTATTGAAGCTTTAGAAGAAATAAACGATGTTCAAAACGTAATTCATAATATGGCATAATTAAAAGAAAAGGATTTATCATGAAAAGATTAATATTAGTTGGAATTTTAAGTGTAGGAAGTTTATTTGCTTTTCCTGGAATGATGGGTGGGAGTATGCATGGAAAAGCTGGTATGATTGGAAAGCCGTTGCCTAATCTTAAAGATAGTACAGTTTTAGCGGAGTATAACGGAAAAAAAATTACAGTAGCTGAACTTAATGCTTATCTTCAAGGAATTACTGGGGATTATAGAATAAGAGTTCAAGATTTACCTGCTCAACATATTAAAAAGTTCGTTCAACAATATATTGATACTTTGGCTCTTTATCAAAAAGCAAAATCAATAGAAAATACTCCTCAATTTAAAGCTGCTAAAATGAAACTTGCTGTTGATATGTGGTTAAAAAATAGATTAAATGAGATAAAAGTAACAGAAGCCGAGGCGAAAAAATTTTATGAAGAAAATAAAGATTTGTATTTTAAAACGACTCCAAAAGTTAAAGCAAGACATATTTTAGTAAAAGATAAAGCGTTAGCTGAGAAATTAATTAATGAATTAAAAGGTTTAAAAGGAAAAGCGTTAGAAAAGAAATTTGCTGAGCTTGCTAAAAAATATTCGATTGGACCAAGCAAAATTCAAGGAGGGGAGCTTGGATGGTTTGATCCAAAACAGATGGTTCCTGAATTTGCAAAAGCCGTTGAAGAGCTTAAACCAGGAGAAATTACTCTAAAACCTGTAAAAACAAGATTTGGATATCATATTATTTTGGTTGAAGGTAAAAAAGATAATAATTATATCCCATTTGAGCAAGTTAAAGATCAAATTATTGCTTATTTGAAACAATTAAAACTTAAAAAAGAAATTAATGAAATTAGGAAAAAAGAAAAAGTAAAATTTCTTGTAAATACAAAATAAGGAGGGGTAAATGAATTGGAGAGACCTTGGAATTAAACCTGGAGTATTAACTGGAAGTGAGACAAAAAAAGTTTTTGAATGGGCTAAAAAAAATAATTTTGCTTTGCCTGCTATTAATGTAGTAGGTACAAATTCTGCTAATGCTGTAATGGAAGCGGCAAGTAAAGTAGATATGCCAATTATTATTCAATTTTCGAATGGAGGGGCTCATTTTTTTGCTGGGAAAGGACTTGATAACGAAAATCAAAAAGCGGCTATTCTTGGTGCTATAAGCGGTGCTAAACATATTCATACTTTAGCCGAGGCTTACGAAATTCCAGTAATTCTTCATACGGATCATGCTGCAAGAAAACTTCTTCCTTGGATTGATGGACTTATAGAAGCAAATAAAAAACATTACGAAAAATATCAAAGACCTTTATTTAGTTCTCATATGCTTGATTTAAGCGAAGAGCCTCTTGAAGAAAATGTTGCTACTTGTAAGGAATATCTAAAAAAACTTGCTCCTCTTGATATTTTGCTTGAAATTGAGCTTGGCGTAACTGGTGGAGAAGAGGATGGAGTTGATAATACTGGAATTGAAAATTCAAAACTCTATACTCAGCCTGAAGATGTAGCGTATGCTTATAAAGAACTTATGGAAGTTTCTCCTCTTTTTACTATAGCTGCAAGTTTTGGAAATGTTCATGGAGTATATAAACCAGGTCACGTGAAGCTTGAACCAATTATTCTTAAAAATTCTCAAGAATACGTAAGAGAAAAATTTGGAATTGAGGATGAAAAACCTATTGATTTCGTATTTCATGGTGGAAGCGGAAGCGAAATTGAAAAAATTCATGAAGCGATTGATTATGGAGTTGTAAAATTTAACATAGATACGGATACTCAATGGGCGTTTTGGTCTGGAGTAAAATCTTATATTGAAAAGTATCATGATTATTTACAATCTCAAATTGGAAATCCAGAAGGTCCTGATAAACCTAACAAAAAGTATTACGATCCAAGAAAATGGTTAAGAGAGGGAGAAATTAGTATGAGAGAAAGAGTTATTAAAGCTTATAAAGATTTAAGGGCTATCTCATAATTTCTTCTTCTCCTATTACTCCTTTTGAGTTTAGAGGAAATTTTTATCACGTAAAAAGAGATGATTTACTTCATAAAGACTTCAATGGGAATAAAGCAAGAAAATTTTACTACTTTTTAAAAAATAAATTTCCTAACGTAAAAAAAGTTGTTTCTTTTGGTTCAAATCAATCAAATGCTATGTATTCTCTAAGCGTTTTGGCAAGACTTAAGGGTTGGGAATTTGTTTATTATACTAATCATATTCCAAAACTCTTAAAAGAAAATCCTCATGGAAATTATTTGAGGGCTTTAAAAAATGGTATGAAAATAATAGAGCTAAATAAATCGAATGAGGAAATTAGAGATTTTGTAAAAGGTTTGGAGAATCAAAGTACATTGGTTATAGAAGAAGGTGGTAGAGATAAAAGATCTGAATTTGGCATAAAAATGTTAGCTGATGAAATTAATGAATATTGTATAAAACATAATTTGAAGGTATTTTTGCCAAGTGGAACTGGAACTACTGCTTATTTTCTTTCTAAGCATCTTGATGTTGAGGTTATAACTTTGCCTGTTGTGGGAGATGAAGAGTATCTTAAAAAACAATTTAATTGGCTTAGAGGAGGAAAAATTCCAACAATAATTAAACCTCTTAAAAAATATAGATTTGCTAAACCTTATATTCATTTTTGGAAATTGTTTTTAGAACTTAAAAATGCTGGGATAGAGTTTGATTTAGTTTATGATATGGTGGCTTGGGAAAGTTTACTTTATTATGATTTACAAAATGTTCT
>JAMORJ010000071.1 GCA_027063595.1 Nautiliaceae bacterium
ACATAATTTTTAAAATCCCTTTATTTAATGCGCTATGAACGTTAAATAAAGCGTCATCTCTATTAATTCCCAAGGACTTACTTAAATCGCAAGTTGTTTTAAAAAGTAAATACGGATATATTGCGGTTGCTCCGTATGCTATCATAACTGCTGCATCGTGAGGAGTAATTACTTCGCTAGTTTCTGCTACTATGCTTGTTAGATGTCTTATTTTATTATCTAGAAGTTTTTTGTGAAGTCTTCCAATTAGCATTGCCATTGGGATTGTTTTGTTTTCTTTGTCAACTCCCATGTCGTTTAGGAAAATTATTCTAATTCCTTCGTTTTTAACATCTTCGACGATTTTATCCGTTAGTTTTTCAAGAGATTCTTTTAGATTTTCTTTAAAAGTAGTTGAGTATGTTTTGTTTTTGTAATCACTTTCAAATCTTGGAGAATCTTCATCTCCAAAACTTTTTAATACTTCAAGTTTTGTTTGAGTTAGAATAGGGGTTGTAGTTTTTAATCTTTTTGCATGTTCTGGTTCTTCGTCTAAAATATTGTGAATTTCTCCAAAACCGGTATTTAAACTCATTACGATTTTTTCTCTTAACGGGTCAATTGGCGGGTTTGTAACTTGGGCGAATTTTTGTCTAAAAAAGTCGTTAAAACTTCTATAAGGATAATCGCTAAAGCATGCAAGAGGAGTGTCATCTCCCATACTTCCAGTTGGCTCTTTTGCGTCTTTTATCATTGGTTTGATTATTTCGTTTATAACTTCTTTTGTAATTCCGGCATATCTTTGTTTGTGGATTAAATCTTCAATTTCTATTGTATCATCTATTGCGTAAGGATTATCGATATATTCTTGAAGATAAATCATATGCTCATTTAGCCATTTCGTATAAGGATTGCTTGATTTTAAATAATCGTCTATATCTTTATTTTTAAGTACGATTCCAAATTTCGTATCAACTCCTATCATTTGACCTGATTGGAGTTTTCCTCTTTCTTTAATTTCTTCATCTTCAAGCTCAAGTACTCCATATTCGCTTGCAATTAAGATTCTATCATCTTTTGTAATTACATATTTAGCAGGTCTTAATCCGTTTCTATCAAGTACTACTGCGATATATCTTCCATCGCTAACGCTAACAGCCGCAGGACCATCCCATGCTTCAAAGCGAGTTGAAAAATATTCATAAAAAGCTTTAAGTTCGCTATCAAGATATGGAGCATTTTGCCAAGGCATAGGAATTAAAGCTCTAATAGCTTTAAAAAAGTCCATTCCATTCATTATTAAAAATTCCATCATTCTATCAAGAGAACTTGAATCGCTCTCGTCAAATCTAACGATTGGAAGTAATCTTTTTAATTCTTCGTCGCTAAAAACGCGGCTTTTAATACTTTCAGTTTTTATTAGTGTGTTTATTCTGTTTGCTTGAATAGAGTTAATTTCTCCATTATGAGCTATAAATCTAAAAGGTTGAGCAAGTCTCCATTCAGGCAACGTATTTGTAGAAAATCTTTGGTGGAAAAGTGCGAAATATACTTCAAAATCTTTATCTTCCAAATCCGGATAAAATTCTTTAATATGATTTGGCATTAGTAGCCCTTTGTAGGCTACTTTTTTAGAAGAAAACGTTGGGATGTAAAAATCTTTGTCTTCAATTTTGTTTTCTATTTCTTTTCTTGTTAAATATAAAAGTTCTTCGAATCTTTTCATTGCAATAATCGAATTTGGGACAATAAAAGCGTGATAAATTTTTGGAAGGGTTTTTAGGGCAAATTCTCCAAGAGCATTTGTGTTAATTGGAACTTCTCTCCAAAGAACTATTTTTAAATCGTTTTTTTCACAAAATTCTTCTACTATTTTTTTATGTTCTTCGTTTTTTAAAAATATTACCCCAATTCCAAAAGTTTCTGGTAAATCTACTCCGTGTTCTTTTGCTACTTTTCTAAAAAATTTTTTTGGCATTGAAAAAAGAAGACCGCTTCCATCACCGCTTTTCCCATCGGCTGCTATTGCGCCTCTGTGCATCATTCTACTAAGCGCTTTTAGCGCGTCATCAACCATTTTATGAGTTGAACGACCTTTAATATCAGCTATAACTCCAAATCCACAATTATCTTTAAATTCTATCATTTGCTTCCTTTAAGAGGTTATTAATCCCATTTAATTTCAAATTATATCAAAATTTGATTTTTGATATAATACTGATTATGCGAGGGTTTGTGTTAAATACGACAAAAGTCAGAGACGAGGATTTGATTGTTAGGATTTTAACTCAAAACGAAGTTTTAACTCTTTATAGGTTTTATGGAGCAAGGCATTCTTATATAAATGTTGGTTTTTATATTGATTTTGTTGTAGAAGAGACGTATAAAGCAACTATAAAAAGATTAAGAAACGTAGTTCAGATTCCTTTTTCTTTTATGTTTGATAGACAAAAAATGCTTGATTTTAAAATTTTTACGACTTTAATGAATAAACATTTAATTGACGTTAGCAAGATAGATTCGTTTTATTATGATTTAATGTTTGAAATTTCTCAAAAAATGGAAAATAGAGATTCAAAAAGACTTTTAGTGGAGAGTTATGTTAAACTTTTGGAAAAAGAAGGTAGGCTTCATAAAGAACATAAATGTTTTTTATGCGAAAGAGAAATAAAAGATAAAGTTGCTTTAGCAAGAGCTTTTTTGCCGGCTCATGAGAGATGTGTTATGAGCGAAGGTTTTGAGAAGGAGAAATTAAACTTACTTTTTAGCGAAAAAAAATCATTGCTTTTAGACGATAATGAAATACAAAAACTTTGGAGCATTGTTAATTTAGGTTTTTAAAGGAAAAAAATGAAAGTTTTAGTAGTTGGAGCTGGAATAGTAGGTATGACTTTAGCGTATGAATGGCTAAATAAAAATCCAAATGACGAAATCGTAATTATAGATAAAGAAGCTCACGAAGCGTTTCATAGCAGTGGAAAAAATAGCGGGATACTTCATGCTGGATTTTATTATAATACCGATTCTTTAAAAGCTAAGCTAACGGCTGATGGTAATAGATTAATGAAAGATTTTTGTAGGAAAAAAAATGTAAAGATAAATGAAACTGGAAAATTGGTGGTTGTAAAAAATGAGGATGAAATTAAAACTCTTTTTGAACTTGAAAAAAGAAGCAAAGCAAATAATGCTGGAGCTTATATAATTAGCGAGGAAGAGGCTAGAAAAATTGATCCAAACGCAAAAACTTACAAATACGCTCTTTATTCGCCAAATACCGCTTCTGTAAATCCAAAGGAAGTTTGTAGGGTTTTAAGAAAAGATTTGGAAAATAAAGGAGTTAGATTTTTGTTTAAAATGCCTTTTGAAAAATTTAATGAAAGTTACGATTTTTTAATAAACGCCGCGGGACTTTATGCCGATAAAATAGCACATTCTTTTGGAGTCGGATTAAATTATACAGTGCTTCCTTTTAAAGGACTTTATAGAAAATATTTGGGCAAAGATAAAATTATAAAAACCCAAATTTATCCGGTTCCTAATATAAAAAATCCGTTTTTAGGAGTTCATTTTACTTTAATGGCTGATGATACCATAAAAATAGGACCTACTGCAATTCCAGCTTTTTGGAGAGAACATTACGTGGGATTTGAAAGATTTAATTTTAGTGAGTTTTTAGAAATTGTTACTCTTGAAATAAAAATGTTTTTTAAACATAAGTGGTTTAGGGATTTGGCCTTTTACGAAATGAAGTTTTACAATCCTAAGAATTTATATCTTGAAGCAAAAAAACTTGTTAAAAAACTTCCTAACAATTTTAAAAACTATCCTCCAGGAATTAGAGCTCAACTTGTTAATTTAAACGATTTGAGTTTGGTTATGGATTTTTTAATCGAAAAAACGGAAAATCAAATTCATATTTTAAATGCCGTCTCTCCAGCATTTACGGCGAGTTTTGCTTTTGCTAAATATGTGTTGGAAGAATAAAATATGAAGAAAATATTTATAGAAAACTATAAGAATTTTGATTTTTCGAATTTAAAAGATTGTATTGTGGTCTCTTCTTTTCTTCCTTGCGATGTTATTTCAAAACTTAGAAAAAACGGATGTATTTATGTTAAAGCCAATTCTTTAGATGAAATAGATGGAATTGAAATTAAATTAAACACAGAAAAAAAAATAAAAAGAGGAGTTGGGTGTAGCGGAAAGTTTATTTGATAATTATGGTTTTAATTTCTGTAAATTCTTCAAGCGCGAATCTTGGACCTTCTCTTCCAACTCCGGATAATTTTACTCCTCCATAAGGTTGAATATCAAATCTTAAAGTTGGAATATCATTTACTATAACTCCTCCAGCTTCAAAATCTTCTATTGCTTTTTGCATTAAATCTATTCTATTGGTAAATATTGAGTATTGAAGGCCATAAGGAGAATTGTTCATTTTCTCAACCGCTTCATCATATCCAGATACTTTTACTAAACTTACTACCGGAGCAAATACTTCTTCGCAAACTATTTTCATATCGTCAGTTACATCTGCTAGAACTGTTGGATATAAAATGTTTCCTTCTCTTTTTCCTCCAGCAACTATTCTTGCTCCTTCGCTAACAGCGCTTTTAATCCAATTTTCAGCTCTAATTGCCGCTTCTTCATTAATTAGCGGTCCCATAAAGGTATCTTCTTCAAAAGGAGAACCTACTTTTAATTTTTCTACTTCTTTTGCTAAAGCATTGGCAAATTCATCATAAATTTTCTCATCTACATAAATTCTTTGAAGAGATATGCAAACTTGTCCAGAGTTTGCAAACGCTCCAATAGCGCATCTAGCTGCCGCGTATGGTATATCGGCAGTGCTTTCTACGAAAGTTGCCGCATTTCCTCCAAGCTCAAGCGCTACTTTTTTAATGCCGGCGTTTTGCGTAATTATTTTTCCAACTGGAACGCTTCCTGTAAAACTAATTACTCTTGGAATAGGGCTTTTAACAAGTGTGCTTCCAACCTCAGCATCTCCATATACTACGCTAAGAGCGTCTTTTATTGCAAAAGGAGAATCAATAAAAAGTTTTGCAAAAGCATAAGCCGTATAAGGAGCTTCTGGAGTTGGTTTAAGTACTACGCTATTTCCAGCAAGGAGGGCTGGGGCGATTTT
This sequence comes from Nautiliaceae bacterium, assembly GCA_027063595.1. GTDB lineage: Bacteria > Campylobacterota > Campylobacteria > Campylobacterales > Nautiliaceae > Caminibacter. The sequence continues at coordinate 5,126 of JAMORJ010000071.1, forward strand.
ATGAGCTACTAAATTTAGAGGAAAATTAAAAGGAGTAATTGCTACTACTACTCCAGCTGGAACTCTTTTGTAAAAGGAAGTGGTTTTTACTCCATTTTCCGCATCGGTAGGAATAGTCTCCCCTAAAATATGATATCCTTCTGC
>JAMORJ010000072.1 GCA_027063595.1 Nautiliaceae bacterium
ATAATCCTAAAATATTTTTAGTTTCAAAAAGAGATATTGTTTTTGAATAACCAAGAGCTCCATAGTTATGACATTCATCTACTATTACTAAATCAATAGCTTTATATATCTCGTATAATTCAAAAAATGATATTCTTTTTAATTGAGATAAAAGAGATTGAGGTTTTGTAATAATAACTTTTGAATTATTAATAGTTTCTTTAATAGTATCTAAATTAGAACCTTCAAGAATTGATATATCTCTTTCTTTTAAATCGGTAAAAGATAAAAATTCAGATTTCCATTGATCAGCAAGAATACTTTTTGGAACTAAAACTATAATTTTATTAAATTTATGTCCGAAATTGATGCTCATATATGTTTTACCAGTTCCAGGTTGCGCTTGAAGTATTCCTCTAATATATCCTTGATTATCGTAAATTTTATTTAATTCATTAAGTATTGGTATTTGATATTCTCTTGGATTGACTGTTACTTTATACAATTTTAATCCTTTAATTTAGATATTTTAGATATTATTTTATCAAAAATGTAATTAACTTCTGGATCATTTTTCGATAAAAGTTTTTCAAAATTTATTAAATTTTCTTCCCAAAAAAATTTTGGAAGCAAAATAAAAGCAGGTATTATATTTTCAATTTCGAATCTTTCTTTTTCGATATATTTAGCATCTTGATCAAAAAACATAACTCCTTGATCAAGATACTCAGGTTTTATTTTAAGTATATGTTTGTATTTATTAATTATACTCTTTAGAATTTTATAATCTTTGTATTCAAGAAATACTTTAATTTTCATTTATTTACCTTTTTAAAAAAATTTAGCAAATAAAAAACGCCGCGTTTACCGCCCGCGGCAGGCGTCCGACCGGATACATGGCCTCCGGCGGGGCGTTATATTAAGCAATATAATAATTTCAATGATATTTTAAAAAAGTTTTAAAACACTGAAAATAATTTCACTCTTCCTTCTTAGTAATTTTTTTAACTAAAAACAAAAAAGAGCTTAGTTTAAGCTCTTGGTGTGAATCATTTCGATATTTATTTTTGAATTCATTTAATCTCTTTTTGAAATTGATTATTAATTTCAAAAAAAAGCTTAGAAAACAACTTTTTTGAACTAAAAATAAATAAAATAAAAACATAAAAAAGGATTAAATATGATTATGTATCTCAATGAAAGTGCTTTAAATGGTCTTTATGAAATAGCCGAAGCTTTAGAAAAATTTGCTATGCCTTTAACTGGAGTTCCTAAAGCTGGTAAAAGTTTAATCTCTGGTGGTCTTTATCATCATTTTATTAAAAATAAAGATAATTTTTTTATTGAAAGATTATCTCCAGATATGGAAGGACAATGGACTTGGGAAACAGGAAAACTTGAACTTGCTAGAGAAATGAAAAATAAACTAAAAGAAAGAGGAGAATTTTTCAGTCCAAGATTTGTAAATATAAAAAATATGCATATCCCTGGACTTGTAAAGAATTTTGATAAAACTGTATTTGATTTAGGTGGAATTCCTTCAAAAGAAAATGAAAAATTTATCGGAACTATTCAAAATAGCGCAAATAAATTTCAAAAAGAATTTACTCCGGTTATTTTGACTCCAACTGAGAAAGCAGGAGATGCTTGGAGAGAATTTTTCAATGAAAGATTTAAAATAGATCCATTAATTTTTAAACCAAATTGGAATTTCAAAAAAGACATTAAACAACAAGCAATAAAACAAGCAGGAAACTTACTAGATGCTTTAGCAAAAAAATTTGGTAAATAAAAAAATGAAGAGCCTTAAAGGCTCTTTAAATAATCTATGAAATTAGTAAGCTTCTGCAATTTTTTCTGAGCCTTTTCTAACGGCTCTTGATTTCTCCTGACTTCATTTTCTATATCGTCAGGAGAAAGGTAAAATGGTTTTATATATCTTTTATAAATTTTTTTAATTTTTTTCAATTGATTCTCAAGAGCTTCTTTATCTACAACTTCGTATTCATTGATAATTACTACTTTATCAAGCTCTTTTGAATCTTTAATTATAACATATGAATCTGGTTCTGGAGCTTGAATTCTTTTATTGAATAATTTAATTTTTTGCCTCCATTTTTTAATAATTGCTCTTCCATCTCTACCTTCTTGAGTCTCTTCTGCTTTATTAAGTTTTTCCTGGATTTCTGATATTTTATTTAAATATCTTTCTTTAAACTTTGAAATCTTATTAATTTTACATTCTTTTTCTTTGATTTCTTTTTCAAGTTCTTTTATTCTTTCTTGTAATCCAGGAACTAATTTTTTTTTCAAAAATTCTATAACATCTTTATCTCCGTTTTTTAAAGCTTCTTCTACAACTTCACTCCATTTTACAGTTTCCACGATACAGCTATATTCTTTAAACTTATACCCAAAATCTTCTTTGAATTGTCTTTGTGAATATTGATTTCTTAAAATTAGCGAAACAATGTCTTTTGCGTATTTAAAGTTTTCTGCAAGATTAATTTTTTTTTCTTTAATTACTTTTCTCGTTAACCATTTTTCACTTCTGAATCCATCATTTGATTCAGGAACGAATTCAGATTCTTGTGCTTGATATTTAACATAAAGATCTTTTGTTTCTGGATTGTAATTTAAACTATAAATATTTATAGCTGGAATATCAGGAAGATATTTATAAAGAGTGCTTTTCCAACCGTCCACAGTATTGTAATCTCTTCTCCACGCATCTTCAATCATTTTGAGTACCTCTTCTTTACCAAGTTCAGCAACTTTTGCTTTAATATATTCTAAATATAATTCTCTTAACTCTGAATCATCAACGTATTTAGGATCTACGTAATCTACAGATACTCTTAAAGTATCTGTAGAAAAATCATAATCATCTAGTTCTTTTTTTACACCAATAAAAACATCTTTTTTTCCTTTGCTGAATTTTTCTCCAGCAATTTTATTGATAATGTTTAATATTTTTTCCATGATTCCTCCTTGATAATTTTTTTTGATTTAAAAAAATAGCAACTTTAGCTAAAAACCGCTCTACACCTAGTTAAAGACTTTTTTTATTTTTTTTCATAAAGGATCACCGCGTCTCCATTACGATTTATATCGTAATAGAGACACTTCCCTATTTTTTCTTCTTGAGAATGCCCTGCATAATAATATAGTTCATCGTCTCTTAAGAAGAACCCAGCTCTACTAGATAGAGCTGGAATTATTTTTAAATCTACGATTCTATGATTTATTAATATAGCTTCATAATCGCCTAATACATAAAGGCACTTTTCGCCCCTGAAAATAGGGGCAGTTATGTCTCTGCTATAATTATAGTTAATTTTTTCAAATGGGATTTCTTTTTCAAACAATTTTCTTCTTTTATTTTTAAGATTTATTTTCTCTTTTAATATTGTAAAATTCAGATATCCTCTTACCTTCAGAATATCTTTTACAACCTCCATTTGAAATCTTTCAAACTCTCCTTTTAATTTTTGTAAAAGGAGAGAATTGATTTTACGAATAATAGGCTCAGGTAAGCATCTGTTTTCATAAAAATAATACCCGAGCTCAAACATATCGTGATCTCTTTTGCTAAAAGGATCGATGAAGGAAGCATAAAATAAATTAATTGCTTCCTCATCGTTTTTTAAAATTATAAGAGAAAATAATTTATAATTATTTTGCAGTTTTTCTTTACTTGCGAAGTCGCTATCATAATCCATACTTGTAAAATAATCATTTACAAAGCCACCTTTGAAGAAATCTAGTGTAGCTGTTTTGTCAGCTACTTCTCTGAAAATTTCTAAATAAATTTCTTTTAATTCCATAGTTCCTCCTTGGTAATTTTTTTTGATTTAAAAAAATTAGCAACTTTAGCTAAAAAAAATGACTTTTTCTACACAATAAAAACTGAACAACAGTTCCAACTCCGGTTTTGTTTCCGCGGTCCGGCAACCGCGTCCTTCAACGACCCGCGCTTAGTTTATCGGAATGATATCGCCTACGGCCACACTTTTCGTGTGGCTTTCGACGACTACCGCGCCGTTCTGGCGCGGGTCGTATGTTGCAACAAACGCCGCAATGTGATAGTGATGAACCAGTGTGGCAAAAAGCCACACTGGTCCCCTCCCAGAAATTATCACACCTTTTCCTGCTGGTACGGCAGGTGCAAGCTCGATCGCTTGCGCGAGCTCTTGAGGAGCTATAATGCCCCCCTCGAGCTCGAATTCTACAACCATAAAATTTTCTTTTTCTCTAGTATTATATCTAATACTCATTCACTCCTCCTTAATATTTTTTTTCACTATTTTAATTTCAAACAAATTGTTTGCAGTTCTAAAGCTAAGCATTTATTGTGAATTATCAAAAACTAACTATCAATATCTATAGTAATCTTTGCTTTAAAGTAATCTTGATAACGAACTTTGAAAGTGAAAAAGAAAAACGAAAGAAAAAGAGAAGAGAGAAAGAGAAAGAGAGAAAGCTTGGAGAAAAGTCGTTGATTATTTCACAAAAACTAAAAAAGTTCTAAAAAAGAAAAACTAAGCAAAAAAAAAGAAGGCGAACGAAGTGGGGCTAAAGTGGCTTAACCCATAGTCCCACTTCGCCTCCTGAGGCGAGTTTAGTCATCTCGGCAGCAATTTTTGCTGCCTCTACTACAGCAAGAACTAACCCTTGAACGTTTAGAATTGCATATCTCATTTTTCCTCCTTAGTTTTTTTTCGTTATTTTAATTTTCAATGTATTACTGTCGAGTTTTAAAGTTAAGTTATTGAAAAATAAGGAAAAATGAACTGCTTTAACAATACTTGATAACGACTTTGTAGATGTTAATTTGATTGCGTAGTGTAATTAAATTTCTAAAAAAAATTGATCTCGGCTTTAGAAAACTTTTAAAAAATAAAAAACAACAGGCTGGACCTACTGGATCATGTGATCCAGTAGGTCCAGCCTTCCCTGCAGCAAATTAGTCTTTCAGCAACTTCAATGGCGTCTTCATACGAATCGCCGTAGAAGTCGACACTGTCGACTTCTACGCCTGTCTCATCATATACGTGGATGCAATACATGTTTCCTCCTTCTTAATATTTTTATTCATTATTTTAATTTTCAATGAATTATTTACTAAGTTTTAAAGTTAAGTTATTGAAAAGCAAATTATTTCGACGATATCTAACGATATCTCCGAAGCAGGAAGTTCCTCTTAAATCAAAAAAATTTGACAAAATAAAATTTTCCTCCTTTCTGCGAGGT
>JAMORJ010000073.1 GCA_027063595.1 Nautiliaceae bacterium
TTTCATATACTACTATATTATCAGCTATGTTAAAATAAGCTTTATGCGGCACAACTCCAGGATTTAAAACCACTAAATAATCACCTTTTGAATTTATATATCTTTTTAAATTTTGATAATACTTTAACTTCTTAATATCGCTTGCTACTTCGTCTATAAAAAAACCCTTAATGTTAGGATAAAACTTAAGCCAAGTATCAATATCCTTTTTTACTTCTTTAAAGTTTCTATTTCCCCATTTAGTATAAATGTATCCAATTGGAATTTTATTATTTTTTACTAATTCAAAGATAAATTTCTTATAATTTTTATCCACTCTATTTCCAGGCCCATTGAAAGGATTAATTATCGCTATCATATTAATTTTTAATTTTACAAGTTTTTGCCAATCGCTTAAATTATAAAAATAAACAGGTAAAATAATTCCTCTCTCTCCATACGCTAGCAAAAAAAATATCCCTATTAAAAGGAAAAGTTTTTTCATTTTTTTCTCCGTTTTTTAATATTTTATCAAAATATATGCTAAAATTTTAATCCAAAAAATTTAAAGAAAGGTGGTGAGAGCAGTGCCAGGAATTGTAGTACATCCGGGGGAAGATTTTGAAACTGCTTATCGCAAATTTAAAAGACAAGTAGATAGAAACTTAATCGTAGTAGAAGTTAGAAAAAGAAGATTTTACGAACCTCCAAGCGAAAGACGTAAAAAAGAAAAAATTGCAACTCGTAAGAAAATTCTTAGAAAACTTTGGATGCTTAGAAGATACGAAAGCAGATTATAATCTGCTTTCTTTATTTTTACTTAAAGATAAAGTGTCAAACACTTTTTTACTTAAAAATATTATTTAAAATAAAAGGAGGCTTTTTATTATCTTGCCTCCTCTACCATATCATCTAATAATTCATACATTTTTTTAGTCTCATCATTTGCTTTTTTAAAATCGCTTAAAGAATTTTTCATTGAAGAATCCATAGCATTTTTCATATGTTGGTGAAAAGCTTCGTGAGAAGATCTAATTTTTTGATAAGCATCCGTATCTTTAAAAGAAGAATATCCACTAGTATTCATCCATTCTTCAAAAGAATGTTCTGGATGATCTTCTATATGTTTAGATTTTCCTATAATCTTTTCTTGATAATTCCTAATTGAAAACAATAAATTATTTATTTTTTGCTGAATCGCACTCAAAGTATTTGTAAGAGTTTCAAATTCTTCAAACGTTTCAAAATTAATTTGATAAAGTTTTTCAAATCCCACTCTAAATTCTTCCATAAATTCTTGCATTTGAGAAATAATATCTCTTAATTCATTGCCTTCAACGGTAAGAGAAGAAGAGTTTTGTTTTAATACATTAATGGTTACTTCAACTTCCTTTGTTGCATTTTGAGTTCTTTCTGCTAATTTCCTAACTTCATCGGCTACAACGGCAAAGCCTCTTCCATGCTCTCCAGCTCTTGCCGCTTCTATTGCTGCATTTAATGCAAGCAAATTAGTCTGATCGGCTATTTCTTTAATAAGTTGAATAACTTGTCCTATATTCTCAACACTTTGTTCAAGATCGCTTATATTTTTTGTAGCACCATCGGCAAATTCTATTAATCTTTTTATCTGATTCATAAAATAATCAAATGTATTTTTTAATTCCTGAATTTCTTCTTTAACTTCTCTATTAATTTCTACTATTTTTCTAAGATTTTCCGAATTTTCACTTGCATTTTCAGCTATTTCGGAAATTGAAGTTATAGTATAAGTAAACATATCCTCAACCACATCTACTTTAAAAGTATCTTCTTTTTTGCACTCTTTTTGAAGCTTAAACTTTTCTTCCTGAAGTTTTTGAATTTCTTTTTGAAGTTCTTCTATCTGTAAAGATTTTTCTTCTATCTCCCTCTCCAATTCCCGAATTCTTTTTTCGTATTTAGAACAAAACATTCTAAATCCTTTTTTTATAAAGTATATACCAAAAAAAATTTATTTGTCAACATTCTTTAAATTCAATTCTTGGAAAAACTTTTAAATTTCTATAATCAGTAAACATTCCGTTTTTATACATTTCAATCGCCGCCCTTGCTATCATTGCTGCATTATCAGAAGTAAATTCCATATCCGGATAAAACAACTTAAAATTAAAGTCCCTAGATAATTTTTCAAATTCTTCCCTAAGAGACAAATTAGCACTCGCTCCTCCAACGATTGCAAAATTTTTTGGTCTATATTTCTTAATAGCTCTTCTACTCATAAAAACTAAATGTTCAATAGCTCTTTTTTGAAAAGAAGCGGCAATATCTTCTTTCTTATACTTTCCTTCTTCAATTACAAGCCTTACAGCGTTTTTTATGCCAGAATAGCTAAAAGATATATTAGAAGAATTTTTAAGAGGCAAAGGCAAATCTATAATAGCTTTTCCTTTTTTGGCAAGGTTTTCAATAATTGGACCTCCGGGATATCCAAGATTTAGCATTTTAGCTACCTTATCAAAACTTTCCCCAAAACTATCATCAAGGGTAGTTGCAATCTCGCATACATTATTTATTCCATTAAAATTCAAAAGTTTAGTATGACCACCGCTTACAAGCAATACCATCATAGGTTTTATTTCTTCTTTTCCTATAAACAAAGAATAAATATGCCCTATTAAATGATTAACAGCAATTATAGGCAAATTTAAGGCAATTGAAAGAGCTTTTGCCATCATAACACCTTCTTGTAAAGTTACGCTAAGCCCTGGAGCATTTGTTACAGCTATCGCCTTTAATTCAGGGAAAAACTTTTTTGTTTCTTCTAAAATTTTTGGAAGAGCCTCGGCATGAAGTCTACTTGCAAGTTCAGGAACCACTCCTCCATAAATAGAATGCTCAAGTTCTTGAGAAATTTTTTTATGAAACAAAAGCTTTTTACTATCAATATCCATTACAGCAATAGAAGAATCATCACAACTGCTTTCAATCGCCAAAATCATTTAAACCCTTTTTTGTGAAATTTTAACATTAAATTATTGAGAATATATTATAATTAAATTATCAATTGAAAATTTTTTGCCATTAAGGAGCTCTCATGAAAATTCTACTTGTAGAAGACGATAAAAAACTCTCTAAAACTATAGAAGAAGGCTTAAAAAAACAAAATTTCAGAGTAGATGTAGCAAAAGATGGAGAAGAAGGATTATATCTTGCAAGAAACAACAAATACGATGTAATGATAATAGATTGGATGCTTCCAAAACTTGATGGGGTTTCTTTAATTAAGAAATTAAGAGAAGAAGAAATTTTAACTCCAGCTCTTATTTTAACAGCCAAAAGCGATATAGAAGATAAAGTAGAAGGATTAAGCGTAGCAGACGATTATCTTACAAAACCATTTGATTTTAATGAACTTATTGCAAGATTAAAAGCACTTTATAGAAGAAATAAAAAACTTCCAGAAAATATTTTAAGAGTTGGAGATTTGGAAATGAATCTTGATACCAAAGAAGTAAAAAGAGCCGGAAAACCAATTGAACTTATGGCTAAACAATTTGAGCTTTTAAAACTACTTATGGTAAATAAAGGAAAAATAGTATCTCCAGAAATGATAGAACAAAATTTATGGGAAATGGATGAAGAAAGACACTCAAACGTCATTACAGCACATATTTCATATATTAGAAAAAAAATCGATAAAGGATTTGATAAAAAACTAATTAAAACTATAAGAGGAATGGGATATAAAATAAGCGATGAATAATTTTAAAAACGAATTATTTTACAAATACGCAATAGTTGTTTTTTTAATTATCGCTTTTTTTGAGGGCATTTTAATGTTTGGAATGAAAAAAAGTTTTGATATGCATTTAAAAGATAAATTAGCACTCATAGCAAGCGAAATAGACCCTCAAAATTTCAACCAAAACCAATTATTAAAAATCCAACATAAATATAGAGTTTTTCCACTATTCGTTCAAATAATAAAAAATAACATCTCAAACCTTCAGCCGGGATATTCTACCAACATAATAAACGGACCTTTAACCAAAGAAAAAATCTTAACCTATACGATAATAAAAAAACCTTATGCGATAAAAATTTCCACGCTATATTCCACAAATGATGATAAAATAGAAATCATAAAAATAATTTCTTTAATTGCTTCTTTTATAATTTATTTAATTTCTTTATTTATCGGATGGAAATTTATAGAAACTTTATCAAAAGAAATAGAACTAACTTTTAAAAGATTAAAAAATTTCAATTCAAACGTATCTCACGAGCTTAAAACACCACTTGCAATTATAAAAAGTAAAATAGACGTTGCCTTAATGAATAAAGAAAAAAATTGTGACAAATTACTTTACGAAATATTAGAAGAAATTGAATATATAAACGAAATTACAGAAAAACTTTTGTTCTTAACGAAAAACTACAACAATAAAAATTTCGAAAAAATAGATTTAGAAGAATTAATTTTTGAGTTATACGAAAAATATGAAGGCAAAATTGAATTTAAATTTCACTTTGGAGAAGATGACTACGAAATTCTAGGAGATAAAATCTTACTTAAAATAGCAATTAGCAATATAATCGAAAATTCAATAAAATACGGAGCATCCCAAATAGAATTTACACTTCAAAAATTAAAAAATAAAATTATTCTATCAATAAAAGACAACGGAGTTGGAATTCCAAAAGAAAAACTTCCTTTTATCTTCGATGAATTCTATAGAGCCGACGAATCACATAACAAAAACATAAAAGGCTTTGGACTTGGACTTAGCATTGTAAAAAATATTCTAAATTTACACAAAGCAAAAATTAAAATTCAAAGCAAAGGCGGAGTGGAATTTATTATAGAATTTCCAAGTTCATAAAGCCAAAAATCACTCCTTAAAAACAAGACAAATTTTTAATAGAACTTATTTAAAAAGAAATTTCACCTCAACAACCAGATTTATAACAAAAGAACCAATTATTTAAAAACAATTAAAAAAAGGGAAGTTTTTAATCCCTTAAGATAAAGCATTATAAATATCAATCTCTCTTTGAATTTGTCTCATAATCTCTTCTATTTTTCTTAAATATTTTTGAATTCTCTCTTCATGAAGCTTTTTCTTTTCTTCAAGTTCAAATTCTTTTTTCGTTAAATCATTTTCTTCTATTACTAAATCATGATATTTTTCTTTAAG
>JAMORJ010000074.1 GCA_027063595.1 Nautiliaceae bacterium
CCAAACTATCCATAAATTCCATCGCAACAGGCATAGCTCCAGAAGCTAAAGATTTATAAACGGCATTCATTGCATCTTCTACGCTTTCAAAAATCCCCATATAAGTTTTCTTCATCTTAGGTTTTGGCAAAAGCTTTAAAGTAATTTCCGTAATAACAGCCAAAGTCCCTTCACTTGCAATCAATATCCCAGCTACGTTATATCCCGCAACATCTTTTATCGTTCTTTTACCAGCTCTAATAATATCACCATTTGGAAGTACAGCTTTTAAACTCATTACATAATCTTTTGTAATTCCATATTTTGCCGCTCTCATACCTCCAGCATTTTCGGCAACATTTCCTCCAATAGTAGAATAATCCATACTTGCTGGATCAGGTGGGTAAAAAAGTCCCTTTTTTTCTACCTCTTTTTGAAGATGAGCGTTAATTACTCCTGGTTGAACTACAGCTACCATATCTTTTTCATCAATTTCAAGAATTTTATTCATATACTTTTCAACAGCTAAAACTATTCCTCCATTTACAGGCAAAGCACCCCCGGTAAAACCGCTCCCTGCTCCTCTTGGAATTACTGCTATTTTATGTTCATTGCAATATTTAAGAATTTTGCTAACTTCTTCTTCATTTTCAGGAAACACAACTGCATCCGGATAATAATGCTCGCGAGTTGCATCATAAGAATATGCTCTTAAATGTACTTTATCTGTTTTTATATCTTCTTCTCCCACAATACCTTTTAAAGCTTCAAGATGTTTAGGATCTATCATTTAATCCCCCTAAAAAAAACCTTATAATTTATAGGCTCTAAATTAAAATTAGCATAAGTAAACAACGCTTTATGGTAAGAACTTCCTTTATAAGGAAGCTTTCTAATAACGTAAAAACTTATTGCATCTACCTCATAAATTCCATCATTTAATACAAACACATATCTTCCTATATTCATTTTCCTTGCAAAATTAACAAACTCATCTTTTGTAAGATCATCCTCCACAAAAGCTATAAATACATCAGGAGAAATAATAACATTTTTTGAATATTTAGCTTTTACTTTCAAATAATCAATCTGATTGGGAGCTATAATCATTATTCTATTATAATCTTTTGCAAAAATTATTTTATCTCCTGCTTTAGGATAAACAAGAGGCAACGCAAAAGCATTATTTTTAAGCTCACTATACGCATATAACTTAGCAAAATCTCCATAAGATATAGCTCTTGCACAAATTATTTTTTCTTTTTCATAAGGACAAATAACAATCCCGCTAATTCCTTTTGGAATGATTTCATCGTAATAAACAATCCTTCCATCAACTTTTGTAATTTTTACATCAAATCCAAAACTTAATACTACCGCAAAAAACAAAAAAAACATTCTCATCTATTCGCCTTTTTTAGCACAATTATATCAAATTAATTTTTTTCCACAACTTCAATAAATTCTTCAAAAGGCATAGGTTTATAAAAATAAAATCCCTGTAAATAATCACAATTTAACTCTGCTAAAATTTTTATTTGCCTTTCATTTTCTACGCCTTCGGCAATCGTTTTTAGTCCAAAATTATGCGCAAAGTGTATAATTGTCTCAACGATTGCCAAATCTTTTTTTGAAGTTTCGATATTTTTAATAAAGCTCATATCAATCTTTAAGAAATCAGCCGGTAAATCTTTTAAATAAGTCAAAGAAGAATATCCCGTTCCAAAATCGTCAATTGAAAGTTTAAATCCCTTAGATTTTAAATAATCAAATACTTTTTTAGTATAATCAATATTTAAAGCAATTTCTCTTTCGGTTAATTCAATAACAACTTTCATGTCATCACTAACTTTTTCAAACAACTTCCTTATGTGATCAAAATCGAGCAAAGATCTTCCAGAAATGTTAAAAGAAAGAGGAATTTTAGCTTTTTTTAAATACTCTACATACTTTGGAAACATTATTTTTTCAACCTCTTTAATATAGTTGCTATTTTCCAAAAAGTCGATAAATACATTTGGAGGTATTATTTCATTGCCTTTTTTAATTCTAAGGAGAGTTTCAGCTCCCATTATTTTATAAGTTTTAGAATCAACATAAGGTTGGAAAAAATAAATAAATTGTTTTTTATCAATTGCTTCAAGAATTAACCTTTTTACGTCAAAATATTCAATTATTTTACTATCGTAAATTTTATCGAAAAATTCATATGCAAAATCTCCCTTTTCTTTTGCCATTTCCAATGCATAAATTGCTTTTTCCAATAACTTAACAATATCCGTATCATCTTTTGGATATAAAGCCACTCCGATATTAACTGCAAATTTGTTTTTAAAATCGCTATTATGCTTTAATTTTTCTACTAATCTATTTACTAAATGTTCAATATCCAAATAATTATCTACTTTACAAAGAATTGCAAATTCATCTCCTCCTATTCTTGCTATTAAGTCATCTTCGTAAAAAAAATGTTTTAAAAATTTAGCAAATTCTCTTAATAAGTAATCTCCGCATTCACTCCCATAAACTTGATTATAAATTTTAAAATCGCTTATATCTATTACAATTAAAGCAGCTTTATCTACTTTTTTTAAATATCTTCCTGCTTTAATGATAAACTCGTTTCTATTAAGCAAATCCGTAATTACATCGTATTTTAATTTATTTTTTAACCTATACTCATGAGTTACATCTATAGCCAAAGACATATAGTATTTTCTACCGGTTGAAGTTTTTATAGGAATAATTTTATCTTTCAAATAAAAAAGTTTTCCATTTTTATTTTTATTAATAATAAGAGCTTCTACTGGCTTATTGTTTATTAAATTATCCCACATTTTTTTATAAAATTCTTTAGAATGATATCCTGATTTAAAGATTCGAGGATTTTGTCCAATAAGCTCTTTTATTTTATATTTACTAATTCTCTCAACCGCTTTATTTGCATAAATAATATTAGCATCTTCATCTGTAATAACTACCCAGGCATAAGTATTATCAAAAGCATTCTTTAATATTTCAAGATGAGTAATTTTTTCGATTTTTTCCAAAGCGTACTCTATATCTTTTTTAAGGGATTTAAAAATCTCTATCATTTGAGGAGTAAAATCATTTACATATCGAGAAGCTATTGCAATTATCGAATATAATTTTTTATGCTTAAAAATTGGCAAAAACAACATAGACTTAACGCCATTTTCGCTTAATAGCGCATGTAAATCTTTTTTTTTGGATATTTCGTTAATATCGTTTATAACAACCATTTCGTTTAAATCCAACAATTCTTTTACCCAACAATAAAAAGAAGAAGAACACAATATTTTTTGTAACTTATAAAAAAAATCTTCATCAGAGCTCGTAAAAACTTTTCTTTTAAAAGCCTTATCTTTTACGCACGCATACACGAACTTAAAAAACCCTTTTTTATATATAATTTTTACCAGTTCTTCAAAAATATCTTCTTCAAAATTTTTAGAAATAGCAAGTTCATTTATATCTTTTAAAATTTCAATTAAAACGCTCTTAATATAAAAGGAAGTTGAATCAAATCCTATAGATAATCCATAATATTCTTCATCAATTTTAATCGTCTTAGAAAAAAAATTTGTATATAATCGCTTATTATTGTAAGTAAAAATTTCTACATTTTCATAATAAGTAGAATAAACTTCTCCTTTTACTCTTTTTAAAACATTCTTTTTTATCGCCTCTTTTTGTTTTTTGTTAGCAATTAAATCCCATATATAAATGTCTTTATAATCTTTTAATCCTATTTTTTTAGCAAAAGCATTATTCATAAAAACAATTTTTTCTTTATATAAGACAGTAAATACCTCAGGATTTTTGTCAAAAAGTTTTAAAAATTCCAATAAATTTTCCATACCCCCCTCTTTTTTAATAACTTAATGCTAAAATTATATCAAAAAGGAAAAATATGGAATATAGATATATTGGAAAAAGTGGGCTTAGAGTTAGCGTAATTGCCCTTGGAACGATGACATTTGGAAGTATGACCGACAAAAAAGAAGCTTTTAGAATAATGGATAAAGCTTACGATAACGGAATAAATTTTTTTGATACGGCAGAACTTTATCCAGTTCCTCCAGATAGTAAATATGCCGGATTAACGGAAAAAATTATTGGAGAATGGTTAAAAACAAAACCAAGAGAGAGTATTATTTTAGCAAGCAAAGTAGCAGGAGCTTCAAGCGGTTGGTTTATTCCTCCAATTAGATACGGTTTAACAGCAATGGATAAATTTCATATAAAAAAAGCCATTGAAGGTTCTTTAAAAAGATTAAATACCGATTATATAGATCTTTATCAACAACATTGGCCAGATACGATAGTGCCAAAAGAAGTAACGATGGAAGCGTTCGATGAGCTTGTAAAAGAAGGAAAAGTTAGATATATCGGAACTTCAAATGATACTGCTTGGGGACTTACAAAATCAAATGAAATTGCAAGATTTAAAGGTTATGCTAGATTTGAGAGCATTCAAAATAATTTTTCAATTTTAAATCCAAGATTTTTTGATTCTTTAGAAGAAGTTTGTAGAAACGAACAAGTTTCTCTTTTACCTTATTCACCTCTTGGAGGAGGAATATTAAGCGGTAAATACAACCAAAAAGAAATTCAAAAACCAGCAAGATTTTTAGAATACTTAAAACATCCCGTAAAAAGAGTTAGAGTGCATGCAAAAAAATTCTACAACGAAAAAACTCTAAAAGCTACAGAAAAATTCCTTGAAATAGCAAAAAAATACCAAATACATCCAGTAACCTTGGCAATAGCTTATTCAAAACAATTCGATTTTGTTGCTTCAACCATTATCGGAGTAAGAAACCTAAATCAATTAAAACCTCATTTGGATGCCGCTAACCTTAAGTTAAATCGAGAAATTATGAAAGATATCGTAAAATTACAAAAAGAAATTCCATACCCTATGGGTTAAATAAAACTCTTTCTAAATTAGATTATAAAGGAAGATTCCATTATAAGAAGTTTTTGACATACTCCCCACGCCTAAAAGTGGGTTCTAGCTTTAAAATGATTGTTACTGACATTTAGCTAGTCTTACACCATCTGTGCGAAGGGTTGATGCCCCCCCAAATATTTATACTTGCATTTATATCTCTATTGTGTTTTTATTGCATTCAGGG
>JAMORJ010000075.1 GCA_027063595.1 Nautiliaceae bacterium
TTTCGCTTCTTTTAAATTTTGTCTGATTTGTGTTTTCATATTCTCTACCATTTTATTCTCCTGTTTTTATTTTTTATATTATACTTTATTTTTTTGTTATTCAAAAGGAATTTTTAAAAATTTTTTATTTGAAATTAGCTTTGATAATTTCGTAATAGTGCTATAAAAAGCGAGGTTTATAAAATTTTTCTATCTAGTAACATCTATATAAAAGGAAATTTTTTTGAGTTGAGAGGAGATTAATATAAGTTGATTATTGGTTTATGAATTTATAGGATTATGAAAATAAATATATTGGCGTCCCCGGCAGGATTCGAACCTGCGACCTTTGCCTCCGCAGGGCAACGCTCTATCCAACTGAGCTACGGGGACATGAATGAAATTATATCAAATTTATTTTTTAATAACAATAACGGCTGCTATTGCAAATCCTCCATCATGAGTTATAGATAAATCTGCATTTTCTAAGTTAAATTTTTTTAGAGTAAAAGCGGAGAAAAATGGCTTATTTTTATTGTTTTTTTTAATTTGTATATCTAAAAAAGAACAATTTTCTCCAATTCCAGTTCCTATAGCTTTAGAAAAAGCTTCTTTTGCCGCCCAAATTCCGGCAATTGATTCTATTTTCGTAAAAATTTTAATTTCTTCTTCACTCATAAATTTTTTTAAAGCCTTTTCTCCAAATTTATTAATAAAATTTTCAATTCTTTTAATTTCAATTAAATCTATCCCTATCATCATTGAATTACAAATTCCGTAAAATATACGTTTCTAATTTCTCCAGTTGTGAGCATTTCGTTTAGTTTTCTTTTTATTTCTTCTTTTAATTTTTCTTTACCTTTTGCTGTTTGTATTTCTTCTACCGTTTTTGAAGATAAAATTTGAATAATTGCATCTCTAATTGCCGGAAGTTTTTTATCTACTTCTTGCTGAAGTTCAGGAGAATCAAGTTCTAAGTCTATTTTACATTTTAAATATCTAGAAGCCCCATTGCTTACGAGATTAACAATAAATTGATCTAACGGATAAATTGGACCGATTTCTGTCATTTCTTTTACTTTATGTTTTTTTTCTATTTTTTTAGGTTCTTGAGGTTGATCTTCTGGATTATCGTTTCCGCTAAGTAAAAAATAAGCAACCAAACCTCCAATTATTAATAACAATAAAAGCAATACTATAATTACTACTAAAAGTAATTTATTACTTCCTCCGCTTGATTTTTCTTCTTTTTGTTCTTCTTGATTTTCTTTTTCTTCTGCCATTTTTAATCCTTTTTTTGTTTAGTTTGATATAATTTTAGCAAAAAAGGTAAAAAATTGATAAAAATTTTTTATATGATTGGAAAATGGGTTTTGGATATTTTGTATAAAGCGGGTGATTTTACTATTTTCCAATTAAGAGTATTTTTTTTATTTTTCAAACCTCCATTTAGAATCAAAGAGTTCTTTGAACAAATTACTTTCATGGGATATGGAAGTTTAGTGGTAATATTTTTAACTTCTTTTTTTACTGGTCTTGTAGAAGCGGTTCAGTTATATAAAGGTTTTCATAAGTTTGGAATAGAAGATTTTATGGGCTATACTATATTCCTTTCGATAGTAAAGGAATTAGGGCCAGTTTTTGCCGCATTAATGGTTATTAGTAGAGGAATTAGTGCTTATGCCGCCGAGCTTGGGAGTATGAGAGTTACAGAACAAATCGATGCATTAGAAGTAATGGCTGTAGATTCAAAACATTTCTTAATAGTTCCAAGAATTTTAGCTACTACTTTAGCTTTACCTCTTTTAATATTGTTTTTTGATACTGTTTCTAATATAGGAGCTTATTTAATATCTGTTTATTCTTTAGACGTAAATGGATATGCGTATTTAGAAAATTTAAGAGAATATGCAGAAATGAAAGATGTGCTTGAAGGTGTTATAAAAGGATTTGTATTTGGTTATGTTATTGCGGCAATAGGAACTTATATTGGTTATAACACAAAAGGTGGTGCAAAAGGAGTAGGGCTTAGTACCACTAAAGCTGTAGTAGTATCTTCGGTAGCAGTTTTTATAATAGATTATATTTTAGCTGCATTTTTCTTAGTATTTTGGTAAGAAAAACTAATCTTTAGCTTTTCTTACCCATGTAGGAATATCTAAGATATCTTCGTCTAATTCTATTCCACCTGAAACTTTTCTTTTTAAAAGAAGCTCGTTTACTGTATTTTTAATTTCAACATCAGGTTTATTAGCTGTTTTTTCTTTTTCAAATCCTGTAGCAACAATTGTTACTTTTATTTCATCTGGCGCTAAAGAATTATCTGTAGTTGTACCAAAAATTATATCTGCATCTTCATCCGCTTTTTCATAAATTAGGTTCATACTTTCTTCCATTTCAACGAGAGGATAATCTTCATGAAGTGTAAAGTGAACAAGAACACCCATTGCTCCGTCAATTGAAATATTGTCAAGAAGAGGGGATTCAATAGCTTTTTTAACTGCATTAAATGCGGCATTTTCTCCTTTTTCTTCACCAACACCCATAAGAGCCAAACCTTTATGCGACATAACGGTTTTTAAGTCGTTAAAGTCTACGTTAATGTCGTTTTCTCCATAACTTATAACCATATTAGCAATACCACTTACCGCTTTATATAAAACATCATCTACTAACGAAAAAGCTTCTCTTCTTCCAACTTTTCTATCAATAATAGTTAAAATTTTATCGTTTGGTATTACTACTATCGAATTTGCTTCGTTTTTTAATTCGTTTGTTCCAATTTCTGCTAATTTTCTTCTTCGTGGACCTTCAAAAGTAAAAGGCTTTGTTACTACTCCTATCGTTAAAGCTCCAACTTCTCTTGCTGCTTTTGCAACCACTGGAGCGGCTCCAGTTCCCGTTCCTCCTCCCATTCCAGCAGCAATAAACACTAAATCGGCTCCGCTTAGAGCATCTTTTATTTCTTCATAACTTTCTTCTGCCGCTTGTTTACCTATTTCTGGTTTCATTCCAGCACCAAGCCCTTTTGTTAAATTGCTTCCAAGTTGAATTTTTTTATGGGCTTTAGAAGTTTTTAATGCTTGTATATCGGTATTTGCGGCAATTAATTCGACATCTTTTATGCCTTTTTGAACGATGTAATTAATCATATTGTTTCCACCACCGCCTACGCCAATAACTTTTATTTTTGGTCCATCGTTAATTTCGTTAACTACAAAAAGCTCTTGCATTTTCTCTTCCTTTCTTTAAAATAAATTACTAAGCCATGCTTTGAATTTTTGAAAAATATTTGGTTCAGTTTTATCAACTAAAATAGAAGCTATTTCTTCTTTTTCGTTTTCTTCTTCTTTTTCTTCTTTTATTAATTCTTCCAAAGAGTATTTGCTTCTAAATTGTCTATTAGAGTCTATTTCATATGTTAATCCTTCTTTTTTTCCATATAGTAATAATCCTATAGAAGTTGAAAATTCAGGAGATTTAAGATTTTCAAATAATCCATCTATTTTTTTAGGATATCCAACTCTAACAGGCAATCCGTCAAAAAATTGTAAAGCAATCTCTTTAATATTATAAAAATTTGTAAATCCACCGGTTAAAACTATTCCAGCTCCAATTTTATTTTTAAGCCCAGATTCTTCAATTTCTTTATTTAAAAGTAAAAACGTTTCTTCTATCCTTGCACTTATTACTTGAGTAATAGTGGTTATAGATGCTTTTTGTTTTTCTTCTTCGTTTCCTATTACTGAAATTTCTATTATATCTTTTTCGCTTTTAACATATTCTTCAAAATTTATTTTTATTGCTTCGGCATCAGCTAAAGGTGTATGAAGAGCCATAGATAAATCGTTTGTTATGTGATGGCTTCCTACAGCAAGATGGTCTGTATGTCTTAAAGCTTTGTTTATAAAAATTCCCAAATCCGAAGTTGCCGCCCCAATATCAATTACAGCAACTCCAAGCTCTTTTTCATCCTCTTTTAAAGTAGCAAGTCCACTTGCATAAGCATTAGCTACGAAATTTTCTATTTCTAAGTTTGCTAATTTGAGAGTTTTTTTAAGATTTTCTAAACCACTTTTTTGAGCAGTAATGATATGTAAAGCAACTTCCAATCTGCTTCCGCTCATTCCCGCTGGATCTTCAATTTCGCTTAAATCATCTACTTTAAAATCATATGGAATTGCTTGTAAAACTTGATAATCTTGAGGAATGTTTGCGTTATAAAGTGCTGTTTGGATTGCTCTATTTATCTCTTTTAAAGTTATTTCGTTTCCTGGAACGTTTACTATACCGTAACTTGTAATACTTTTTGTATATGTTGAAGAAACTGAAACAATTGCTTTTTTTACATCAATCCCGGCAATTCTTTTTGCATCACTTAAAGCTTGTCTTATTGACCTTGATGCCATGTCAATGTTGGTTATTGCTCCTTTTTTTATTCCTTTTGAAGGAGCAATACCAACACCGCTTATTGTTAAATTGTCAATTTCTTCATCATAATTAGCGATAATTGCCGTTGTTTTTGAACTTCCTATATCTATTGCCAATAAATTCTTCAACCTTAATCCTTCACATAAGTTATTATTTTATATTTTTGAGACAACTCTTTTATTAAATCTTCTAAAAGCTCACTATTAATTAGGGCTTCGGTTAAAGAATAAATATATTGTTTGTTTTTTTCATATTTTTCTTCATCTAGCAATTTTTGTTCCTTAATTCTATAAAGGATAGCATATTGTGGATTTTTTTGAGGTAATAAAAAATATCCTGTTGGTTTATAAGAGGTAAATAATTTGAATAAAAATTCTTGGGATAAGGCAATTGGAAGATTAATTTTTGAGGCATCGTATTTTGTTACAAAACCTATATCTTTCCCCTTAAAATTAGGCAATAATTCTCTTGCTTTTTGAACTAAAGCGTTTATAGTTTTTTGATTAAGCAAATCTTCCATAACTTTTGATTTTGCTTTTTCAAA
>JAMORJ010000076.1 GCA_027063595.1 Nautiliaceae bacterium
AGAGCAAGTTTTAAGGTTGCCACAGCTAAAGCAATAATTTCACTTTGCATTTTTTTTCTCCAATTTCGAGTGCAAAAAAGCTAAAATCAAAAGCAATAAACCTAAAGTTCCGGTTACAACCTCCGGGATATGAATAAAAATTTTTAAAAGCATAATTAAAGCAAGTATTCCTATTGCATAATGAGCCCCATGCTCGAGATATTTATATTGATTTAAAATACCTTTTTCGACCATCCAAATAGTAAGACTTCTTACAAACATAGCTCCAATTCCAAGCCCTATCATAATTAAAAGAATATTTGGAGTAATAGCAAAAGCTCCTATTACTCCATCAAAAGAAAAACTTGCATCAAGAACTTCTAAATAAATAAGTCCCATAAGACCGTTTTTAATTCCTTGAGTACTTAAAGCTGAATTAATTCCATGTAAAATAGAATAACTAAGAAGCCCCAAAAAATATGCAATAGCTACTTCGTAACTTTTAGAATCATAAGTAATTACAATCCCGATAATTATTGCAATAATTAAAGAAATATTATTAACTTTTCCAAATTTTTCAGCAGTTTTTTCAATTGGTTTAATCCATCTAACTTTTTTTTCTTCAAATAAAAAATCACTAAATACCATCCATAAAAACGCTCCTCCAAAAGCATATATAAGTTTTTCTACTTCTAAAAGCGTTTGATGATAAATATCTGGTTTAAACAAAGCAATTTCTATAGTTTCCATAACCCCCATATTTGCCGCTATAGCAACTATTAAAATAGGAAAAATAAATCTCATCCCAAAAACAGCTATAATTATTCCCCAAGTTAAGAATCTTTTTTGCCATATCTTATCCATCGTTTTTAAAATTTTCGCGTTAACAATTGCATTATCAAAGCTCAAACTAATCTCAAGCACGGCTAAAATAGCCGTTATGTAAACGGCACTAAATCCTCCAATAAAAAAAGCCAAAACCAAACCAATAGCAGCTACTAAAAAAGATATAAAAAAGTACTTCATTTTCTTCCTTAAATTTTAAATAAACTCTCTAATTTAGAAATATCTTTTTTCTTCTCTTCGGCATCTTTTAATTGAATTTTATATTTTGTTAGCATACTTGCCAAAGTAATATTAACTCCATTTTTACCAATCGCTTTTGCCTTTTCGCTTGGATCAATTTCAACTTCGGCTATTCCTTCTTTTTCGTTAATTTTTACATTTTTTACTATAGCAGGAGATAAAGCTCTTGCTATAAAAATTTCCGGTTTAGAAGAATATTCTATTACATCAATGTTTTCTCCATTTAATTCGTTTGAAATTGCGTTAATTCTAACTCCATTTTTACCAATAATAGTTCCAATTGGCTCTATTTTTGGATTTAACGAACTTACTGCCACTTTGCTTCTAACCCCAGGTATTCTAGCAGAACCATGAATTTTTATAATTCCGTCTCTAACTTCAGGCACCGCTTGTTCTATTAATTTTTCCAAAAATTTTGGTGAAGTCCTACTAAGCTCTATTTGAATTCCTTTTTTATTATCAAAATGAACGTATTTCAAAAGAGCCTTTAAAACGTCTCCTACTTCAAATTTTTCTCCCTTTATTCTATTTCTCATTGGAAGAACGCCTCTTACGCCATCGATTTCAACCCAAGTATTCTCTTCGCTATCCACTTTTATAACTTCAGCGCTTACGATCGTATTTAATTTAGAAATCAATTTTCTATATATTTCGTTTTCAAGCAATCTAGTAATTTCTCTTTCAAACTCGTTTTGAAGCGCCATAGCTCCGCTTCTTCCAAGTTTAGACAAATCAAGCTCGGCTCTAATTTTATCTCCAATTTGAGCTTCGGGATCAAACTCTTTTGCTTCATCAAGATACAAATATTTCTCAGGTTTTTCCAACGCTCTATCATCGTTTACTACGATAAAATTTTGATAAATTTTAAGCTCTCCATCCTCAAGTTCAACATCTACATCAATATCTCCAAGAATTTTTTTTGCAGTTTTTATAATAGATCTTTTAAAAGCTTCTTTTACTTCTTCAAAATCAAGACCCTTTTCGTTAGCCACAAGAGACAATAAATCCAATATCTTTTTCACGCCTATCCTTTCTTTTTTCTTTGATATAATTTTACACAATTTTTTGATAAAATAATAATAAAAAGGAATGCTATGATTTTGAAACTTATCGGTGCCGATAATCAAATAATTGAAAAAAAATACGAAGAATTCGTTAAAGAAATCAAGCCAAATAGTTTTTTTTATTTTCATAAAGATACAAGCTATAAAGATTTAAAAGATTTAATAGACAAATTAGAAGAAGAAGGACATTCTGTATATTTTAGAGAAGTAAAATTCGGACTTGATGAGGGCGATTATATGTATGAAATGCATATCATTTAAACGGAAAATGAGAAATGAAAAATGAAAAATTAAAACTTTTTATCGAAACATTTGGTTGCCAAATGAACGTAAAGGATAGCGAGCATATAATAGGCGAGCTATCCGATACCTACTCTTTAACAAACGATCCAAAAGAAGCTAATCTAATCATAATCAATACTTGTTCGGTTAGAGAAAAACCCGTTCAAAAATTATTCTCAGAACTTGGAGCATTAAGAAAAATAAATCCTAATGCCAAATTTGGAGTATGCGGATGCACCGCAAGCCATATGGGAGAAGAAATCATAAAAAAAGCTCCATATGTTAGTTTCGTACTTGGAGCAAGAAATGTAAGTAAAATAAAAGAAGTGGTAAATAAAGAAAAAGTAGTAATTACCGACCTTGAAAACGATGAGACTACTTACGAATTTAAAAACGTTAGAAAAAATCCTTATAAAGATTTCGTTAACATAATGATAGGATGCGATAAAAAATGTACATTTTGTATCGTTCCAAAAACAAGAGGAAAAGAGCTCTCAATTCCAATGGATTTAATTTTAAAACAAATAGAAAAATTAGCCCAAGATGGCGTAAAAGAAATTACTCTTCTTGGACAAAACGTAAATAACTACGGAAAAAGATTTAGCGTTCCTCATCCAAAAGTAGATTTTACGGACCTTTTAAGAGAAGTTAGCAAAATAGATGGAATTGAAAGAATAAGATTTACTTCACCTCATCCACTACACGCCGATGATAAGTTCTTAGAAGAATTTACAAACAATCCAAAAATTTGTAAACATATTCACTTTCCCCTCCAAAGCGGAAGTAGTAAAATTTTAAAAAAAATGAAAAGAGGTTACGATAAAGAATGGTTTTTAAATAGATGTAAAATTATAAGAGAAATTCCAGACGTATCAATTTCAACCGATATAATCGTAGGTTTTCCAGGAGAGAGTGAAGAAGATTTTAAACAAACACTTGAAGTGGTAGAAAAAGTAAGATTTGAGCAAATTTTTAGTTTCGTATATTCTCCAAGACCATTAACCGAAGCTGCTACTTATCCTAATCAAGTCGATAAAAAAATTGCAAAACAAAGATTATATCGTTTACAACAACTTCATTCCCAAATTCTTGATGAAATAAGCCAAAAACAAATAGGAAAAGTTTATAAAGTATTGGTAGAAGAAATAGGTATGGGAAAAAGCGATAATTTCTTTACGGTAAAACTAAACAAAGATCCTAAATTACTTGGTAAAATAATCGATGTAAAAATTAAAGAAGCAAACAAACATACGCTAATTGGAGAAGTAGTCTAAAAGGAGAAATAAATAAAAAAATTATTGATATTTTTAGGTATAATATTTGCTGGAACTTTTTTGTATTTTTATTTTAATCCATCATATAGATTGAGTCTTGAAGCAAAATATTTTTATGAAATAGGAGAATACGAAAAAGCTTATAAATTAGCACATAAAGCTTATTTGTTAAATCCTTATAACAAAATGGCATTTACAATTGAAACTCAAAGCAAAATCGCCAAAGAATGGCAACGGTTTATAGACGATTTTGACAATTATTTCACAGATATAGAAAAAATAGCAAACAAACCATACATTAGCGAAAAAGACAAACTAAGAATAAAAATAATGCTTGAAATTTTGCTTGATGAATATAAAATGTTAAAACCGTCTTTATTATTACCAAAAGATTTAAAAGAAGCAGCAAAAATAAGATATGAAAAGGCAAGAGAGCTATATGAAAAACTTTTTGGAAGTAGAAGCTAAAAAATTTCTTAATTTTGTTAAGCAAACGAATTCACCACAAACTCTAAGAACATATGAAAGCGTAATTAAAGAAGCAATTCCTATTATAGAAATTGAAGATAATATTATAGACATTACTCCTTATAGACTTCATATAGCTAATTTAAGCAAAAAAACCATAGCTAAAAAAGTTTCGGCCCTTAGAAGTTTTTTTGACTTTTTAAAACAAGAAGGATATAAATTTAAAATAGTAGGAGATGAACATATTAAAGTACCTAAAACATTGCCAAAACCAATTAGCATTGAACACATCAAAGAAGCCTTAAAACAAGCAAATATGGATGAATATCTCGCTATTATGATCATTTTTTCCTTAGGTCTTAGAATTAGCGAAGCAACAAATATAAAACTTACTGATATAAAAGGAGATTGGATAGAAATTAAAGGAAAAGGAAATAAAACGAGAATCTTGCCAATTCACCCAAAACTAAAAGAATTTATAAAAAAATATTTAGAGCTAAATCCAAAAAAAGAATTTTTATTCGAAAAAGAAGGCAAACAATTAACTACCGATCAATTAAGATATTTAATACAAAAAGCCTTTAAAAAAATAGGCATCCACGCAACCCCACATCAGCTAAGACATTCATTTGCAACTTATATGCTCGATAAAGGTGCAAGAATAAATGATGTAAGCGAACTTTTAGGACATGAATTTATTTCTACTACTCAAATTTACACCAAACTTAATAATTCTCTAAAATTAAAAAATTACTTAAAAGCGCATCCGCTATGTGGTTTATAAAAAGAAATT
>JAMORJ010000077.1 GCA_027063595.1 Nautiliaceae bacterium
GGTAGCGCTTCCAGGTTTTATAGGAGTTGCTGCTGGAAGAGGGCTTATCATGTGTCCTCCAGTTTCCGTTTGCCACCAAGTATCTACTATCGAACATCTGTTATTTCCTACCGTTTCATAATACCATTTCCATGCCGCTGGGTCAATTGGTTCTCCAACTGTTCCAAGTATTCTAAGAGAACTTAAATCGTATTTTTTTGGAGCTTCAGGATCTAGTTTGTGAAGAAGTCTAATAGCTGTAGGAGCTGTGTAAAATTGATTTACTTGATAATCTTCTATCATTCTCCAAGCTCTGCTACTATCAGGATGAGTTAAAACGCCTTCAAACATAATCGTAGTAGCTCCAGCAGCCAAAGGTCCATAAACAATATAAGTATGTCCCGTAATCCATCCAATATCTGCCGTACACCAGAAAGTGTCGTTTTCTTTTATATCAAATACCCACTCCATTGTAAGTTGAGCCCAAAGAATATATCCTGCTTGAGAGTGTTGGACTCCTTTTGGTTTTCCAGTACTTCCGGAAGTATAAAGCAAAAATAATGGATCTTCGCTATCCATAATTTCTGGTTTGCATTCAGTAGATTGATTTAAAATTAAATCATTATAGCTTATGTCTCTTCCTTCAACCCAATTGATATCTTCATTGTTTCTTTCCACTACAATTACTTTTTCTACAAAATCGATTCCTTCTAACGCTTTATCAACAGTTGGTTTTAACATATAAGGTTTACCTTTTCTAAAACCACCATCGGCTGTAATTACTACTTTTGCCTTTGCATCGATTATTCTATCTCTAAGAGCCTCTGCACTAAATCCTCCAAATACGACGCTATGAATTGCTCCGATTCTTGCGCAAGCTAGCATAGCAAAAGCCGCTTCTGGAATCATTGGCATGTAAATTACGACTCTATCGCCTTTTTTAACGCCAAGATTTTTTAGTAAATTTGCAAATTTATTTACTTCTTTAAATAATTCAAGATAAGTAATTACTCTTTGTTCGCCATTGTCTCCTTCCCAAATGATAGCGGCTTTATTTTTTCTTTTGTTTAGATGCCTATCTATACATTGATAAGTGACATTTAATTTTCCTCCGACAAACCATTTGTAAAATGGAGCATTGCTTTCATCTAATATCTTATCAAACAATCTATTCCACGTAATTTTTTCTTTTGCTAATTTTCCCCATGTTCCAAGATAATCATCTTCAAATTCTTTTACTTTATCCCAATATTCGCACATATTTTTAAACGCAGGATTTTTAAATAGTTCTTTGCTTGGATAATATACTTCCATAACAATCCTTTTTTATTTTTAATATACCATAAATAAAATAAGAAAATGAAAAAAAGAGAAAAAAGTTGTGAAGCTTTGTTAATTAAAGTAACTATTTGTAATTTTCGATAGCTTTTTTAATAAGCTCAATAGCTCTTTCTCTACCTTCGTATCCAGTCACTTTTACCCATTTTCCAGGTTCAAGGTCTTTATAAGTTTCAAAGAAATGTTTAATTTGAAGAAGTTTGATTTCTGGTAAATCTTCAAGAGAATTGATTTTTGCCATTTGAGGGTCAAGTTTTGTAACTGGAACCGCTACTACTTTTTCGTCTTTTCCACTTTCATCTTCCATTATTAAAACTCCAATAACTCTGCTCTTTATAACAGTTCCTGGAACTACGCTTTCAGAGCTGATTACTAAAATATCAATTGGATCTCCATCGTCGGCTAAAGTATTTGGAACAAATCCGTAATTTGCAGGGTAAAATTGACTTCCATAAAGAATTCTATCTAAAAAAATAGCTCCGCTTTCTTTATCAAGCTCATATTTAATATTGCTTCCTTGAGGAATTTCAATTACGGCATTTACATATTCTTCGGGATTTCCAGGTTTAATTTTGCTTAAATCCATTATTTTCTCCTTTAAATTTTTTATCAAGAAATTTTATCAAATAAATACCACTAATTACCAATATCCAGTTAATATATATCCAAAAGAATAAGAAAAGTATTATGCTAAAACTTCCATATAAGCTTTTCGTTGTAGTTGATAGCTTTATGTAATAAATAAAAATAATTTTGCTAATAGAAAAAATTAGGGTAATTAAAAAGGAAGTAATTAAAACGCTTTTTGTTTTTTCTTCTATTAAAATGATTTTATAAAAAATGTAAAAACTTAACCACACTAAAAGAAAAGGTAAAATTTTCATACTAAAACTTAAATAAGCTTGAATTTTTAGAGAAATAAAAATTGCAACTGAAAAAAGAATCGGAATTAAAGTTAAAAGCGTCCAGTAGGTTTGGATTTTCTCCCATAAGTTTCTCTTTTGTTGTCCAAAAATTTTCGATACGATTTCTTCAAGGTTATTGAAAAATAAAATTGAAGATAATAAGATATATATTCCTCCAATAAATCCCATTTTTGAGCTGTTTTGTAAAAATTGGTGAAGATAATTTTTTATAATTTCTTCATTTGAAGGCATAAGATTTGAAATTAAAAAATTTTCTATTTTGATGTAAAATTCGTTAAATAATGGAGTATTCATAAAAATGCTTAAAACCAGTAAAATAAGAGGTACCATAGCAAAGATGGTATAAAAGCTCATAGCTGCTGAATATAAAGTAATTTCGCTACTTAAATTATGAAGTTTTTTTAAAAAATCTTTATTGATTTTCAAGTGCTTCCTTTTTTTCTTCTAGTTCAAGATATCTTTCTACTTTTTCATCGTAAAGTTTTTTAATTTCTTCTAGTTCTTTGCTTAAATTTATTAATCCTTTTTCGTTATAACAATCTGGATTTGATAAACATTCTTCAATTTCGAGTATTGTATTTTCAAGCTCTTCTATTAATTTAGGTAATTCTTCGAGTTCTTTTTGCTCTTTATAAGAAAGTTTTTTTGGTTTTCTTGATTTTTTTTCTTTTTTGATTGGCTCTTTTGATATTTTTTCAAGTTGTTTTATTTCTTTTTCTATTTCGAGATATTCGGTATATGGAATATGACTTTCTTCTATAATGCCATCGCCTTTAAAAATAAATAGTTTTTTAGCGATTTTATCTACAAAATATCTATCATGGCTTACGAAAATTACGCTTCCTTCAAAGTCCATTAAATATTCTTCTAGGATATTAATTGTTGGAATGTCAAGATCATTTGTAGGTTCATCGAGAATTAAAACATCAAAGTTTTTGGTAAAAAGTAAAGCAAGCGCAACTCTTGTTTTTTCTCCTCCGCTTAAAACACCAATTTTTTTTGTTAAATATTCTGGAGGAAATAAAAACTCTCTTAAATATCCATAAACGTGCATTGTTTTTCCTCTAACGTTTACATGTGTTCCTCCATTTGGACAAAAAGTTTCAATTAAATCTTTTTCATCATCAAGCATTGATTTTTTTTGATCGAGATATCCAATTTTTATGTTTTCTCCAATTTTGATTATTCCGCTATCAGGTTTTTCTTCTCCTATCAAAAGTTTTAAAAAGGTGGATTTTCCGCTTCCATTTTTTCCTACTATTGCGATTTTATCTTTTTGTAAGATTCTTGTGGAAAAATTTTTTATAAGAAATTTATTTCCAATGGATTTGGTTAAATTTTCAATTTCAAAAACCATTTTTCGTTTGTTTATTTTTTCTTCGTTTTTAGCTAAAAGTTCTCTTTTTAATTGTAATTCTATTTTTCTAATCTCAGCTCTATCTTGTTTAACTTTTTCTCTAAGTTCAAGAATTCTTTTTTTTCTTCCTTCATTTCTTTTAAGTCTAGCTTTTACGCCTCTTCTTAGCCATTCTTCTTCTTTTTTAAGAAGTCTTAATTCGTTTTCGTATTCTTTTTCTTTAGCTTTTAATAAGTCTTCTTTTTGTTTTAAATAATCGGCATATCCTCCTTTAAAAGATCTTAATTTACAATTTTCAAGTTCTACTACTCTTGTAGCGATTCTATCTATAAAATATCTATCATGGCTTACGACTATAAAGGTGTAATTTTCTTTTAAAAGCATATCTTCTAAAAATTCGGTCATGTATACGTCAAGATGGTTTGTTGGCTCATCAAGTAGCAATACATCTGGCTTTTGAAGAAGAAGACTAGCTAAAGCAACCCTTCTTTGTTCTCCTCCACTTAAAAGGGAAATATCTTTGTTTTCGTATTTTTTTAAATCAAATTCTTGAAGAACTCTTTTAATTCTATCGTCTAAATTCCATGCATTGTGAAAATCGAGAAATTTTGAAATTTTGTCAATTTCGTTTTGAATGGTTTTATTTTCTGGATTTTTTGCAAGTTCTTCCGTTAATTTTAAGTATTTTTGATAAGCCTCTTTAAATTCTGTTAGTTCATTTTCAATAGCTTCTCTAACTGTTAAGCCTGAATTAAATTTTGGTTGTTGTAAAAGTCTTTTTATTTTAATTCCGTTTTTAATAATAACTTCTCCGCTATCTGGAGGAATTGTTTTGTCTATTATTTTCATAAGAGTGGATTTTCCGCTTCCGTTTCTTCCAATTAAGGCTACTCTTTCATTTTCTTCTAGATGAAATTCTACATTACATAAAATTTTTTGCGCCTCAAAGTTTTTTGAAACGTTAAGAAGATCAACTAATGCCATGATTTTCCTTAAAAAAATTTTTTGAAATTTTAACATCTTCTAAAATTTGACTTTTTAATTCTTTAAAGGTTTTAAATTTCTTATTTTCTCTTAAAAATTCTAAAAATTCTATTTTAATCAATTTTTCTTCTGTTATGTCTTTTAGCAAATGGGTTTCAATTGAAAAATTATTATCTGTTGAGCGTTTTCCAATAAAAGTAATTGATGGAATGTTATTTGTTTTTGTAATGTATACGCCTTCTTTTGGAATAAGATAATTTTTTAAAAGGGTTATATTAATTGTTGGAACGAATTCTTTAGAGCCAAGTCCTTGACCTTTTATATGAAGTCCTTTTATTT
>JAMORJ010000078.1 GCA_027063595.1 Nautiliaceae bacterium
TTATTCTCCTTTTTGTAATTTAGCCACCAAAGAATTGCCATCTTAGCACCAGGAGTAATTACAATATTTTCATCAAATAAAAATTTCTCAATATCATTTATAGAAATATATACAACCTCAATATCTTCATCATCAATCCCTCCACCTTCACCTACTTTGTCATCCTCACTTACTTCTACATAAAACACTTCTTGTTTTGCTGCATTCGTTCCTACACTTGCCCATGTAGAAGTAATATATTCAATTCTATCATTATTAACTTTATAACCAACTTCTTCAAAAATTTCTTCTCGTATAGTATCGAGCGTGCATAAATTTTTATCGCAAAGTCCAGCACAAAGTTCATAAGTAAATCCATCATTATTTTTCAAATAAACAGGAAGTCTAAATTGTTTTACCAACACAAGAGCTTTCTTATCTCTATCATAAATTAAACAACTAACGCTATCCATAGAATTACAAACTTCCCAGCGTTTATTTTTGCCTTTATACTCATAAAAAACTTCTTTTAAGCTTAAAAACTTTCCTTTACATTTTTCTTTTATCTCTTTAATTTTTATCATCAAAAAGACCTTTTTCATTTATCTCTTTTGGTTTAAAATCTACTCCAACCAATACTCCAAAGTTAAAATCTTTTTTTAAAAAATCTTTTCTATTTTTATCTATAAAAATAGTTCTTGCGTGTTTTGTATTCTCAACAATAAAATTAAGTTCATCAAAAAATACTTCATCATTTTCAAGTCCGCTAATTAATACTTTAGAACTTTCTCCAAATCCAACTTCCCTAAAAAGCTTATCAATAAAAATAGGCTTAAATCTTTTTAATTCAAACTCAAGAGTATATTTAATATTTTTATCTTCAAAAAAACCAATAACTTTAGAAAAAGAATCTTTATAAACAAAAGGAAGATTGATTTCTTGATTCTTATAGATTGATTTAAACAAACCTATTTGAGTTAACATAATATTCTTACTATTAAGCTTTTTGATGTTAGCAAAAATTCTTTCGAATTCTTTATCATCAGTAAAAATAAATTTTTCCCTAAGATTTATAGCTTTAAAAAAGTCTTTTATATTTTCTAAAACCACTACTCTTTTATCATTAGACATGGCTTTTATAAGCATTAAAGTAATTTTATCAACCAAATAAATATCGTGTTTTAAATTTTCATATTTAAAAATATTAAAAACAGCATTTTTAAAATCATCCACTTTAATCCATGCAATTTCTTTATCTAAAACATCCACATAATCTCTAACAATTATTGCATAAGCTCCTCTTTTTATAGCTTCAGGAATTTCGGAAATTTTAAAAGCAAAAAAACAACTTCCTCTATTTACATCTTCAATTTCATCCGTAAAATGAACAACTTCACTAATATAAGGGCGGTTAAGAAGCTCACCGCCAATTAAATTAGCTAAAGTTTCAATTTTCATTTAATAGGAGTTCCTACTTTTTTTCTTTTCTCAGGTCTAATAAGACTTAATCCATTTTCATCTTTTGCTGCTAGAAGCATTCCTTCACTAATCATTCCCATAAGCTTTGCCGGTTTAAGATTGCTAACTACACACACTTGAGTTCCAACAAGATCTTGCGGATTATAATATTCTTTAATACCCGCAACAATTTGTCTTGGTTTTTCTTCTCCCAAATCAACCATCAATCTTAAAAGTTTTTTAGATTTTTTAACATCTTCTGCTTCAACTATTTCTCCTATTTTAAGCTCAACTTTAAAAAATTCATCAATCGTAATTAAATTATCAACTTCTTTTTTCTCAACCGGCTTCATTAAAGGTTTTTCAATTTTTGGAAAAAGAGGAGGAATTTTTTCTATTACAAAATCTTCTAATAATTTCCCATCCATAATATTTTTAAAGCTTTCAGCATTTATTTCAAATCCAAGAGCTTTAGCCGCTTTTTGAGTTGTTTTTGGCATAACAGGATGAAGATTTACTATAACCATAGCAAGTAAATTCGCAATAAGACCAATTAATGCAGCTGCTTTCTCAAGTTCACCATTTTTTACCAATTCCCAAGGCTTATAAGTATCAATTGCCTTATTTCCAATTGAAAGAATTTTCCATAATTCTTCAAGAAATTTATGAAGTTGCATTTTCCACAAAGTTCTTTGTTCTAAATCTTTTAAAATCTCTCTTGCTTCGCTTAATTCATTTATATAATATTTTTCTACATCTTTACTTGTTACTTTTCCATCGAAATATTTATAAGCCATTCCAATAATTCTATTTAAAAGATTTCCAAAATCATTTCCAAGATCATTATTTATTCTATCAATTAAAGCTCTTTCACTAAAATCTCCATCTGCACCAAATGGAACTTCTCTGAGTAAAAAATATCTAAAGTTTTCAATTCCATAAGCATCTGCTACTTCTTTTGGATTAATAACGTTACCTTTTGATTTACTCATTTTTTCTCCATCTCTTGTCCACCAACCATGAGCCGCTATTTTTTTAGGAAGAGGGTATCCTATACTCATTAAAAACGCAGGCCAATATACCGCATGAAATTTAAGTATATCTTTTCCAACAATATGCAAATCAGCTGGCCAATATTTATTTACCATCGATTCATCATCACTTCCATATCCAAGCGCTGTCAAATAATTAAACAACGCATCAAGCCAAACATATACTACATGCTTTGGATCGTTTATCTCTTTTGGAAGTTTAATCCCCCATTCAAAAGAAGTTCTTGTAATTGATAAATCTTTAAGTCCTTCTTCTACGAACCTAATAACTTCATTTGCCTTTGATTCAGGAAGTATCGGTTTTTTATTTTTCAACCAATCAAGAATTTTGTCTTGGTATTTTGAAAGTCTAAAAAAATAAGATTCTTCTTTTATAATTCTTGTTGGTTTTCCACAATCTGGACAAAGTTCCTCATTTACAAGCTGGCTTGGAGCTACAAAACTCTCGCAACTTACGCAATAATGCCCTTCATAATAATCTTTATAAATATCTCCTTTTTTGTACATTTCCAAAAATGCTTTTTGAACGCCTCTTATATGTTCAGGGTCTGTAGTTCTAATAAATTTATCATAACTAATTTCAAACTCATCCCACAATTCTTTAAATTTAGCGCTAATTTCATCTGCATACTCTTTTGGAGATTTTCCTCTTTTCTTTGCCGCCTCTTCAATTTTTTGTCCATGCTCATCGGTTCCAGTTAAAAAGAAAGTATCAATTCCTTTAAGTCTACTATATCTTGCAATTGTATCTGCAATAATAGTAGTATAAGCATGTCCAATATGAGGCACGTCATTTACATAATAAATAGGCGTAGTTAAATAATACTTTTTACACTCTCCCATATTTCTTCCTTTATAATTTTTTATCTTTATAAGTTTCCAAAACTTTTTTTATTTCATATTCACTTCCAAAAAAGCAAGGTGTAGTTTCATGATAATCTTTACAATCTAAACTCAGTAAATCTTTATACCCATCAATTGCACCACCTCCGGCTTTTTTATAAACGTAAGCAAAAGGAAACACTTCAAAAAGTTTTCTAAGTTTCCCTTCTTTTTTATCAATCGTAGCTGGATAACTAAAAAGACCCCCCTCTTTAAGCAATATTTGATGTAAATCTGGAACCATTCCTCCAGAATATCTAAGCCTATAACCTTCTTTAAATAAACTATCTATCATTTTTTTATGAAAATCAAACCATTTTGCTTGAGTTCCTCCAGGCGCTAATACTTTTCCTTTATTTTTAAGTTTTAACTCTTTTATAAATTCAAACTCATTCGTTTTTTCATTCAATCTAAAAAGCTCTACCACATCTCTTGCTACAACCATTTCAACTCTTGGACCATACACAACATAAACAGCTGCTTTAATTTCACTTCCACTATATCCACCTTCATAAATTCCAAAAATACTTCCAACACTTAAATCAACATCAATTAAACTGCTACCATCAAGAGGATCATAAGCAACTAAATATTTACCGCCACTTTTTAAAACAGGCTTTTCTTTTTCTTCACTCATAATTTCTTTTACGCTACTAACTTTTAATAAATATTTCTCTACTATTTCATCACTTATAACATCAAGTTTAACTTGAACATCTCCACTTTTATTTTGAGAATTAACTTTTCCGGTATCTTTAGTTTTTATAGCTTCATAAATTTCAATAGCTATTTTTTCAATTGTTTTTACAATTTCAGTCATTAAAGCTCCTTTGCATTTTTAAGAATCCAACTAATAATTTCATCAACATTATTTAAATCAAGTATTTCTATATGAGAAGGTATTTTACTTTTATCTATACTATCATCAATTGCAACAGCCTGAATATATTCAAAATAGCTTTCATCAATATCCCCTCTAAAAACCCCTATCCTTGGTAAAGGAAGATACTTTAAACCTTCTACTAACAAAATATCAAAATCCTTTACCATATCAACAATTTCTTCAAGAGTTTTTCTTCTATGAGAAAAATATGTAGTTCTATTTGGAGAAGTTACAACTACTTCAGCACCAGTTTGGAAAAATTTATAACTATCCTTTCCTTCTTTATCAAATTGAGCTTTATCTTTAGGATCATTCTTAACAATAGCTATTTTATACGTACCTATTAATTTTTCTACCACTTTTACAATTAAAGTAGTTTTACCCGAATTACTTGGACCAGTAATTGCAATGGCTTTTCTCAAAAGAATCCTTTTTTTGTATAATTTTAGCATAAATATATTATAAAAATAACCAAAAAACTAAACAACATAATGCTCTTTGATTTCAAAAAAGAAGACTTAAAAATATAAACGAAGTCATAAAATAATAGCGCCAGACTCCATTGTAGGATAAAA
>JAMORJ010000079.1 GCA_027063595.1 Nautiliaceae bacterium
CATCTCAAAAGATAACGCTATTTTACTAATTCACTATCAAAACGGAGCAAAATTAGAAATCTGTAAAACCAAATGTAAAATATATCCAAGCAAATTTAATATCTTTCCAAAATTTATAAAAAAATTTAATGGGGGATATTTAATAGTTGGCTCTATTCAACATCCTCAAGAAGATTTAATAATTTTATTTATAAAAAACGGAAAAATAATAAATTCAAAAGTTTATGATTTTTCAATGGACGATTCTCCAATAGATGTTAAAATAAAAAAAGATAGAGCAATTATTAAAGTAATTTCTCAAGATTATATGGGAGCCCAAAAGTATATTACTGTAGAGATAGATAAAAACTTAAACATAATAAATAAAGAAAAAAAGTTAGAAATAAAACAATTGCCTTTAAGATTTAGAACATAAATATTACCTAATTTCAAATACTTTCATAAAGATCTTTTGAAGTCTTTATGAAAGTTTCTTAAAAACAAAATCTCATTTTTATTTTAAGCCCTTTAAAAAGAAAAACATAATAGCGTTATTGGCGCATAGCATAAAACTCTTTTTTAAATTCTTTAAATCTTTTATTCAAAATAGCTTCTCTTGCTTTTTTTACAAGAGT
Organism: Nautiliaceae bacterium; assembly: GCA_027063595.1. Lineage (GTDB taxonomy): Bacteria > Campylobacterota > Campylobacteria > Campylobacterales > Nautiliaceae > Caminibacter. Next base: position 615 of record JAMORJ010000079.1, read on the forward strand.
TAAATAATAATGAAGATTGTGAATTGAAGCTAATCTAAAATAAGTAAGCTCTTTTGCCCTAAATAAATGATTTAAATAAGCTCTGCTAAAATTACGACAAGTATAACAATCGCAACTTTCATCAATTGGTTTCTCATCAAGTTTATATTTTGAATTTTTAATTCTCAAAACTCCAAAATTAGTAAACAAATATCCGTTTCTGGCATTTCTCGTTGGCATTACACAATCAAACATATCAATACCTCTATCTATACACTCAATTATATCCTCTGGAGTCCCAACTCCCATTAAATATCTTGGTTTATTTTCAGGAAGAAAAGGAGTAGTGAATTCAACTATATCATACATAACTTTATTTTCTTCTCCAACGCTTAAACCTCCTATGGCAAATCCATCAAAACTATATCCTTTATACTCCAATTCCACTAAGCTTTCAGCCGAAATTCTTCTAAACTCTTTATCTGTTCCTCCTTGAACTATTGCAAAAATATTATTTTTTCTACCTTTATTTACATGATGAACCAAACTTCTATAAGCCCAATTAGTAGTTCTCTCAATTGATTTTTTAATTCTTTCTCTTGTATTTGGAAGAGCTATTAAATCATCTAAAACCATCATAATATCACTATTAAGATTATATTCGATATCAATAACTTTTTCTGGAGTAAAAAAATGTTTAGACCCATCAATATGACTTTTAAACTCAATTCCATCGTCAGTAACTTTTACGTTATCTCCCAAAGAAAAAGCTTGAAATCCTCCACTATCGGTTAAAAAACTTCTTTCATATCCACTAAACTTATGAAGACCTCCAAGTTTTGCTATAACCTCATCTCCTGGGCGAAGATATAAATGATAAGTATTTGAAAGAATTATTTGAGTATTTAAAATATCCATCATATCTACTTTATCAAGACTCTTAACAACAGCTGCGGTTCCAACAGGCATAAAAACGGGAGTTTTAATTACAGAATGAGCCGTTTTTATTTCACAAGCTCTAGCTTTACCATCAACAGCTTCAAGTTTAAACTCCATTACTTTCCTTTTTTCAAATTTTACTAAAATTGGTATAATTCTTGCAAAAAAAGGTTTTCATGAATAAAATTTTAATATTCGCAGGAGCTCAAGAATCAAAACTTCTTATTCAAAAAATAAGTGAAAATTATCTCAATCTTGGAGAATTTCATATTATATACGAAGATAACGAAATAAAAAATTCAATTAAAGAAAAAGAAAATTTATTTTTTTATAAAATAGATTTTTTTGCATATGAAGCCTACAAAGACATTTTAAGAAAAGATTTTACAAAAGTAATAATTCTTATAAAAAACAAAAGAGAAGCGGAATTCGTATTAAAAAAAGTAAAACATTATAAATACCCTATTCTTTTTACCAAATTTTGGATAGAATTTGAAAAATCTGAGATTAAAAATTTAGAAATTATAGACGTTCCAGAAATTACCACAAACAAAATCATAGATTTTTTACCAAACGTTCCGTTATATGCAAGAGATATAGGACTTGGAATTGGAGAAATTCTTGAAGTAGAAGTACCTCCTCACTCTCCATTTACCTACAAAAGCCCATCAATTTTTAAAAAATACGGTATTAGCGTAGCTGCGATATATAGAAACGAAGAATTAAAACAAGTTGAAAACACAAAATTAATTTTACCAAACGATAAATTAATATTAATTGGACCTCCTCAAAAACTAAAAGAAATATTTACCCAAATAAAAAGCAATATTGGAGCTTTCCCTCAACCATACGGGCAAAATATATATTTGCTTTTAGATATGAAAAACATGCATAAAAAAGAAATTTACAAACTTCTTAAAACTGCTCTTTTTCTTCATAGAAGATTAAAAAATAAAAAATTAATAATTAAAATAATAAACCCTTCTTTAAATTCTCAAATTTATAAACTCTTTAAATTCCCCAACATAGACATATCCACCGATTTTTATTCGACCGAATACATAAAGACTTTAAAAGAAGACAACGAAAAACTAAACATTGGGCTTATTATTACAAACAACGACTATTTTTACGAATACAAAAGTGCCTTTTTCAATTTAAGAAAACCTATATTAAAAGTTGGAGAAGAATCTATTAAAAAATGTCAAAATCTAAGCGTTATATTAAACGACAAATACATATTAAGAATAGCTCCTGTAATTTTTGATTTATCTTATCAGCTTGATGTTAAAGTAACATTTTACAACATAGATCCTGAAAATTCTTATAACGAATTAATAGAACATCTCAAAACTCTTGCCAAAAACTTTAATTTCTCAAAAGTAGAATTTATCAATTCAAAAGAAAATCCAGTATTTTTATTACAAAAAAAACAGCATACTTGTTTAATTGAAGCATTTACTAAAATTCCTCCTTTAAAAATAAAACAAATTCTCTTCCCTAAAATAGAAGATTCATTTATTTTGCTTGATAAATTTAATCAATTTTTAATTCCAATAAAGGATGAAAATGAAAGTAACAATTAACACTCCTACAAAAAAATACGATATTATAATAGGAAAACTACCAGAAATAACAATCAATAATAAGGTTGGAATAATTACAAATCCAAAAGTTAGCGGATTACATATAAACTATTTAACCAATAAATTAAAAGCAAAAGAACTTCATATAATCACTCTTCCAGACGGAGAAGAATATAAAACAATGGAAACTGTAATATGGGCAATGGATAGGTTATTTGATGCAAAATTCGATAGAAACTCCACCTTAATCGCTTTTGGAGGGGGAGTTATAGGAGATATGACGGGATTTATGGCAAGTATCTTTTTAAGAGGTATAAAATTTATTCAAATTCCAACAACGCTTCTTTCAATGGTAGATAGTTCAGTTGGAGGAAAAACGGGAGTAAATAATAAATATGGAAAAAACCTAATTGGAAGTTTTTACCAACCAGAAGCGGTATATATAGATACTCATTTTCTCTCAACACTTGATAAAAGAGAATTCAACGCCGGAATGGCAGAAATTATAAAAATGGCGGTAATGTTTGATAAAAAATTTTTTGAAGATATTAAAAATAATCGATTAACTCTTGAAGAAATGATAAAAAGAGCCGTAGAATTAAAAGCGATGGTAGTAAACGAAGATGAAAAAGAAAAAGGAATAAGAAGCGTATTAAATTATGGTCATACTTTTGGACACGTAATTGAAAATCTTACAAATTACAAAACTTATTTACATGGAGAGGCTGTGGCAATTGGTATGGTTATGGCAAACGAATTATCAAAAGAACTTGGTTATTTAAGTGAAAAAGAAGCTGAAGAAATAAAAAAACTTTTACGCAAATACGACCTTCCAACCACATATAAAATAAAAGATAGCGAAGAATTTTACAATCACTTCTTTTTAGATAAAAAAACCATTGATAACAATATTAAATTCATTATTCCAGAAAAAATAGGAAAGTATAAAATTGTAAAAAATGTCGATAAAGAAAAAGTTATAAATATTTTAAGGAAATTTGAATGAGATTACTATTTTTATTTTTTGTCCTCCTTTTTGGAAGCGATAAAAATTTAACACTCGACAATACAATTATACTTCAAAAAATTCAAAACATAAATAAAGAACTTTCAAAGAATGAATTTTACATAAGCTATCAAAATTATTTACGATATAAAAATTTAAAAGATACACTAAAAAAATATCAACGACTTTCTCGATACAACAAAAAATACAAAGAAAAACTTTTAAGTATTAAAACCGAACTAGAATTATTAAAAGAAAACGAAAATATTTTTAAAAGCTTAATAAAAATAAAAAACCTTCCTCCTCCCCCAAAAATAAATAACCCATTCGCCATTATTTCAGCATTGACTTACGAAAAAGAAATAAAAAACATTCTAAAACAAAATGAGGAATATTACAAAGAATTTCAACAAACCCTTAAAAAGCTTCACGAATTAAACTCTTTATACAAACAAGAAGGTAAAAAAAATAAAAATCTAGAAAAATTAATAAACGATTTCGAAACGATCAATAACGTTTATAAAACTAAAATCTCCACCATTAAAGCACAAGCTGAAATTTATCTTGAACAAATAAAAAACCAAGTCCAAAGGGAAGTTTCAAAATTAATTTATCTAGCTATTTCAA
>JAMORJ010000080.1 GCA_027063595.1 Nautiliaceae bacterium
CTTTATCAAAAAATAATTCTTTAAGCCTTACCGTCCCAAGCTTAAGAGAAATAGTATCTTCAACTTTTCTATTTAAAATAAGGGCAAACTCAGTGCTTCCTCCACCTATATCAATAGTAACTCCATCTTTTTCATAAAGTAAATTAGCCGCTGCAACTCCTCCAAAAAAAGCTTCTTTTTCACCATCTATAACTTTAATTTTTAATCCTATTTCCTCTTTTGCTCTTTTTAAAAATTTAGCTTTATTTGGAGCGTCTCTTACCGCAGAAGTTGCAACGCATAAAATCTTTCTAGTTTTCAAAGATTTTGCTATTAAAAGAAACTCTTTAAGTGCTTTTATGGCTCTTTCAATAGCAAAATCTTGAAGTTCGCCATTATGTTCATACGCACCTTCGCTAATTCTAACTTTAGACTTTTCTTCTCTTAAAAGATAAAAACCAAGGCGGCTTGTTTTTTTAAAAACCGCCATACGAGCCGAATTGGAACCAATATCGATAACGGCAGTAACTTTTGCCATTACTCGTCTTTATGAATAAGCTCGGCTTTAAGTTTTAACTCTTTTGCCGTTTCTACGTTATCTGGATCTGGGACAATAGCATCAACTGGGCAAACTTGAACGCATTGAGGTTCTCCTCCATGCTCAATGCATTCAGTGCAAAGATCCGGATCTATTTGATAAATCGGATCTGCCGGTTCAATCGCTCCATTTGGACACTCATCAACACAAGCATCGCATGCAATGCATTCTTCTGTTATTTTTAGTGACATGTTACTCCTTTGGATAACAAAATTTATAGCCTCTTCGGCGAATGGTCTTTATTGTATCAATTTTAAAAACTTTGTCAACCTTTTGACGAATTTGATTTATGGCAACTTCAATCACATTAGGCGTAACAAGCTCTGGTTCTTCCCATATAGCATCTAAAAGTTGCTCTTTTGAAATAACCTGATTTGGATATCTTGCCAAATGTAAAAAAACCTCAAAAGATTTTCCTTTAAGTTCAGTCTCTTTTCCTTTATAAATAATTTTTTCTTCATCTTTTAAAATTATCAAATCCTTAATCTTTATTTGATTTTCCCTTCCGCCTCTAAGAAGTACGTTTACTCTAGTATTTAATAAATCAAAATGAATAGGTTTTCTTATATAATCGTCTGCTCCCATTTTTAGCATTTTAATTTCACTCTCAACACTTTCATCATCACTAATTACCATTACTTTTATAAGAGGATAAGCTTCTTTGGCGTAATCTATAAACTTATATACTTCACTTCTTCCAAAATTTGCATCTACAATTACAAGATTATAATATCTAATATCCAAAAAATACTTTGCATCCTTAATAGTATATGCTTCATCGGTTTTATAGCCAGCTTCATGTAAAGATTTAGTTATTAAATCATTTAATGTTTCATCTCTTTCAACCACCAAAAGCCTCATTTTTTTCCTTCATTTTTTGATTATTATACTTAAAAGTTTCTTAAAATTTCAACTCCTACTAAAGCATTTTTTAAAATTTCAGGTTTTTTAATAGAAAGTTTTAAGGTTTTAATTTGAGAAAATTCCCTTAATAAAGCTTTTTCAACCTCATCTATAGCGTCTTCAATCAACATAAATTTCCCATTTTTTATAATCTCTACAATTAAATCGCAAACTTTTGCATAATCCACATAATTTTTTTTATCAAAATATTCAATTTCTACATTAACAACTACAAGCTGTTCTTCCTCTCTTTCTTTCTCAAGCAATCCCAAAATAGCCTTAAAAGTTAAATCTTCAATTAATATTTTATATTTTTTTGCTTCCATTTAAACTACCCTTTTTTCTTGACCAGTAAGAAGCCTATAAATATTTTCTTTATGTTTATAAATTACTACAAACGCTATAATCCATAAAGGCGCGTAAGATTTAATGGAAATGTCTGGATATAAAATATAAGCACTTATTATTCCAGCTAAAATTCCAACAAGAGAACTAAGAGAAGATATTCGAACAAACTTAGCCATTAAAAACCATACTATCATTCCAACAATAGCCGCTTTTGGAATAAGCACCAACATAACTCCAGCGGTAGTAGCTACTCCTTTTCCACCCTCAAATTTCAAAAACGGAGAAAAACAATGACCAATTACCGCCAATACTGCTATAGTCCATAGCGTAGCATCGCAAACTCCCATCATTTTAGCAACCAAAACTACCGCAGCTCCTTTAAAAGCATCTAAAAATAAAGTAAGAGCTGCAAGCTTTTTAGCTAATTTTGGATCCTTTTCCTTTAAAACTCTAAGCACATTCGTAGCACCTATATTTCCGCTTCCATGCTCTTTTATGTTAATCCCAGTAAAATATTTTGCAATTAAATATCCAAAAGGAATTCCCCCAACCAAATAAGCTATAATATACCACATCAAATTGTTCATTAATTTCCTTTTTTTTGAAATTATAATATAATTATCAAAAAGGGAGTAAATGCAACAAAAAATAAAAGAGCTACTCAAAAAACACAATATTACTTTAGCAGCTCATTATTATCAAAAAGACGAAATATTCGATTTAGCACATCTAACAGGAGATAGTTTAGAACTTGCAAAAAAAACAAGTTCTCTTACAAATCCCCTTATTTTTTGCGGCGTAAGCTTTATGGGAGAGAGCGCAAAAATCTTAAATCCAAATATTCCAGTATATATGCCAAAACTAGCAAGTTGTTCTATGGCAAGAATGGCTAAAGAACAAAAAGTAAAAGAGAATATAAAACTTCTAAAGGAAAATGATATAGATTTTATTCCTATCACTTACATCAATTCAAGCGTAACCATTAAAGCCATTGTAGGAGAGCTTGGAGGATTAACTTGTACAAGCTCAAACGCAAAAAAAATAGTTTCATGGGCTTTAAAACAAAATAAAAAAGTATTTTTCTTACCAGATAAAAACTTAGGATCAAACATAGCAAACTTTTTAGGAGTAACGTCTAAAATAATAGGAGAAGAAAATTGGCAAAAAGCCGATATTATTTGTTATGATGGCTTATGCTCCGTTCATCAACTTTTTATGCCAGAGCATGTAGAATTTTTTAAAGAAAAATATCCTAATATAAAAATAGTAGTCCATCCAGAATGCTCGCCAGAAGTTTGCAAAATGGCAGATTTCATTGGAAGCACGAGTCAAATTTTAAATTACGTAAAAGAACATCCAAATGAATTAATGGCAATTGGAACAGAATTTAATTTCGTCAATAGATTAAAAAGAATAAACCCAAATATTTTTATCTTAAGTTCTACAAAACCAGAATGTCCTTCAATGAACGAAACAACCTTAAAAGAACTATACAATCTCCTTATAGCAATTGATCAAAACAAACCTTACAATGAAATTGAAGTTGATAAGACAATTGCAAAAAATGCTTTAAAAGCCCTAAATAAAATGTTAGAGCTTTCATAGGAGAGAAAATGAACTTTTTAATTCAAGATTTTTTAAAAGAAGCGCTTAAAGAAGATATAGGAAGAGGCGATTTAGCAAGAGAATTAATTAAAGGAGAAACAAAAGCAAAAGTAATTTCAAAAAGTAAAGGCATAATTGGAGGAATAAAATATATAAAAGAATTTGAAAAATTAGCAGATGTAAAAATTATGCCTTTAAAAAACGATTCGGAAGAATATGAAGAAAAAGAAGTTATTTTAACCATACAAGGCAATGCCGCCGATATTTTAACAATAGAAAGAACTTTATTAAACATACTTCAACATGCAAGCGGAATTGCAAGTAATGCAAGAGAATTTGTAAATAAAGCAAACAAAAAAATTAAAATTTTAGATACCAGAAAAACAAGACCGCTTCTTAGAATCTTTGAAAAATACGCGGCTAAATGCGGAGGAGTTACAAACCATCGCTTAGGACTTGATGATTGTTTAATGCTAAAAGATACTCATTTAGCTCTTTTTCCTTCCATTACTCAAGCAATAAAAGAAGCAAGAAAAAAAATACCTTTTACCACAAAAATAGAAATAGAATGCGAAACTTTTGATATGGCAATTGAAGCAATAAAAGCGGGAGCCGATATCGTAATGTGCGATAATATGAACTTTGAAGAAATAAAAAAAGTAGTAGAATTCAAAAATTCTCATTTTCCTCAAACACTAATTGAAGCAAGCGGAAACGTTACTCTTGAAAATATAGAAGAATATATCAAAACAGGAGTTGATGCAATAAGCTCTGGAGCTATAATTCATCAAGCTACATTTAAAGATTTTTCAATGAAAATCGATAAAGGAGGAGAAAATTTTAATAGAAGATAAAAATTTTGAATTTGGACATTTTTTAGGCGTAAAACCTATAGAAGATTTTAAATTATACATCAAAGAAAAATTCAATTACGACCTACAACCATGGGATTTTATAATTACAAAAGATGAAGCAAGAGATTTAGCTTATTGTTACAATCCTCAAAAAGGAATCGAAAGAATTGATAATATACCAGAAACTTCAAAACTTAGAATAAAAAATGCTAAAATTTTTACGCCTCTTGATATTTATCAAAAATGCGCAATTTATTCATTAGTAAATGCTCCAGCTACGCTTCTTACTGGTAGATTTGGAAGCGGAAAAACCTTAATTGCTACCGCTACCGCTTTAGCTCTTACAAAGAAAAAAATTTTTATTACTCGCCCACCCATTGGAATTAGTAGTGATTATGATATTGGATTTTTACCCGGAAACAAAGATGAAAAAATGCTTGAATGGGCGGGAGGTTTTTTAAGCGCACTAAATTATCTTTATAGAGGAGAAAAAGAAAATTACGATTCCATAAAAAATAGATTATTTTTTGAAAAATTTGAAATAATCCCTCTTAATATGATTCAAGGAGTCTCTATCCTTGATGGAGAAATTTTAATAGTCGATGAAGTTCAGCTCATTAATAAAGAATATATGAGTATGATTTTAAGTAGAATGAGTGAAGGAAGTAAATTATTCCTGCTTGGAGATATTAATCAAACATATTCAACTATTTCGCAAGAAGAAAGCGGACTTTATAAACTTCAACAGATATTACCTCACGAAGCACTTGCTTGGATAGATTTAAAAAACATATATAGAAACAAACTAACAGAAATTGCAATTAAACTTCTCGAAGAATAAGGGAAAAACCCCTTATAATCCTTTTTCTTTCTTATATTGAAGAACGGCTTGATATACTTCATCTTTTATATGTAATTTTTCTTTTTTTAATTTTTCAAGCTCAATATCCTCCATATGTTCTCTTCCAGCTTCCACTTCATCAATAATTTTATTAAGCTCTTTATGTTTTTCTATAAGTTTTGCTATATGAGGATTTTCAGCAGCTAATTTTTCCATTACGGGAATTAATTCTGGACAACATTCTTTAAACATCTTAACTCCTTTTTTTCATATTATATCACATCTGCTATCGTCTATTTCATCATCTTCGCTAAATTCTTCATAAAAATCATCATATTCTTCATCATATCGTTTTTCATCTGGTTTACAAATTTCGCAAAAAATAACCTCATAATCTTCATGTTTACTTAAAAACTCTTCAACTTCCTCAAACAAATGAAAGTTTATATACATAACTTCGTTATTAAAAATAAAATCATCTTTTTGTTTTAATAATTCATCGCATAAATCAGAATGAATTTCTATTGTTTTGTTTTTTTCATTCAAAACTATTTCATACGCCATTTACGCCCTTTTTATATTAATTAAATAAAATCTTTCAAAATCCCTTTTAACTTCAAAAGTTAAATTGCTAAAATAAAAACTTCTCCAATTTAAATTAACTCCCAAAGGCAATAAATATTCCCCATTTTCAACATCCGAAAAAACTTCTATAAAACTTCCGTCATTTAAAACAAAATTTTTACTATCTGAAATTTTATATTTTACCCCATTAATTTTCAAAATTAAAGAAGGAGGAGTAAAATTTAAATATTTTTTCATATTTTTCATCATATCTTCGATATTCTTTATCTCAATCTCAAAAAGCTTAAAAAATTCCCTTAGCATAACTAAATGAGTATAAATCTTACTCTCTAACGTAGGAAGTTGTTTACTCGCTTCAATACAATAAGATTCGATATTATGTCTTAAACACCAAGCAGTTAGAGCTTTTTTTTGTTCCTTATGAATATCTGAGCTAAAAGTTTTAGTATTAATAATGGAGAGTTTTTTTTGAAGAAACTTATTTGCATTATTTTTAACAAACAAAGCTTTTTGATAAAGATTAAAGGATTTATAATTCAATTCATCAATTACTATACTTTGCCCCCACGCTTTTGCGTTTTCAATATTAAACCCAAACCCATCATGCATAGAAATAACCACATCAGGTTTATAACATAAAATCAATTCTTTTAAGGTTTCTACATAATAAAAATCTGGATCTTTTTTCGAAACATATTCAAATTTTCTGTTCATATCACCATTATAACCTCTAAGATTAGCAAGAATCGAAGTAAAATTACTTCTTGGAATTATTAATAACTCTCCTTTTTCTATTTCAGACTCTTTCAACATAGAAGCACACTTGTAAGCCCCTACTTCATTCCCATGAATACCGCCAATTATTAAAACTTTTTTTCCTTTTTTCTTACCGTAAAGATGATAATAAGTTAGTTTTTTAGAAGGAAGTTTTATATTAATTTTCCCTTTTCTTGCAAAAACAGGAGTAGAAGCTAAAAAAGCCGAAAATTTAAGAAAATCTCTTCTTTTCAAGAAAAACCTTTTTTCGTTATTATATATCATTTTTAGATAAATTTTGCTTATCTTTATTATAAGTTTAACCTATTTTAGATAAAGTTTCGCAAAAAAAAGGAGTCTTTATGAATCAAATGATTCTTCAAGAAAAATATCCAGTATTCGTACTTGATATAATGAAAACCGAAACAAAATACAAATCCACAGAAGAACTTGTAAAATATTTTCAAAAAAAAATAATAGAACATCCAACTTGTAGATATATAGGCGAATTTGATCATTACACTCATACCAAAACAATCAATGGAGAAATTAATCCAGAAATTAAAGATTGTAAAATTGTAATCTTCTGTTTTGGAAATAAACTTCCAAATGGAAAAATTACAGCCGTTAGACCAAGAAGCATTGGAATTACGGAATACAAAGATAAATTTGAAATAGCATTTCTCGAGGCACCAGCTCTTATTGCAAACGAAGTAATGGAAGGATGGGTAAAAGAGCTTAAAGAGAACTTATAACTACTTTTACATCGGCTCCTTTCGCAAAATAAGGAGCCGTTGTTACAACACCATCAACTCCACTTTTTGCATACTCTTTTATATTCTCAAGTTTTATCCCACCTGCCGCTAATACCTTAATGTTTTTAGATTTTGCTATTTCCACTACTCTTTTTGCTATTTCAGGAGAAACTTTATCGAGCTGAATTACATCGACCTCAATTTCAACCAATTTTCTTGCCATTTCAAAATCTTTACATTCAACTACCCATTTTTTCTCAACGGCTTTATGCTTTAAGTTTTTAAAATCCTCAAAAAATTTTTCCCATCCCCCATAAAGATTAATATAATTTTCAAAAACCAAAATAGTCTCCGTAGTCGTAACTCTATGAGGCCAACCACCTCCATCCATTACAGCTTTTAAAGCAATCTTTTTTGTAAAAGGAATAACCTTTCTTGTAGTTAAAATTTCCAAATGCGGATTATATTCTTTTGCAATTTGTTTCATTTTATAAACATAAGTAGCAACGCTTATAGCGTATTCATAAATATTTTGAGCAACTTTCCAAAGAATTAAAACATTTTCACCCCTTGCTTCAAAAAGCTTACCTCCAGCATTTAAAAACTTACCATCCTTTTCTTTAAAAACAATTTCTAATTCCAATCTTTTAGCTAACTTTTCAATTAAATCATTACAACTAACAATTCCTTCTTTTCTCGTAAAAAATTCGATTTTTCCTATATTTTTAATTCCAAGAAGTTCTTTAGTAAGATCAAAATAAGGCATATCTTCATTAATAAGTTTATCAATCTCTTCTTGTGTAAAATACATCTTTTTACCTTTTTTTCTAAAATTATATCTCCAAAATATTAATTAACACCAAATTTTTTCGAACATTTGTTAATAGTTTATACTCTCAGACACTATTTGTATACATAAAAAAAAGAGGCAAAAAAATTAAGCCCCTTGTCTCTCTTTAATTATCTCTTGAGCAATATTATCAGGAACTTCCTCATAATGATCAAATACCATTGAATAAGTTCCCCTACCTTGAGTCATACTTCTAAGGTCAGTTGAATATCCAAACATCTCTGCAAGCGGAACAAATGCAGTAATTTTTTTAATTCCGTGTTGATCTTCCATAGAGTTTACTTGTCCTCTTCTTCTGTTAATATCTCCAATTACATCTCCCATATACTCTTCTGGAACTTCAATTTCAACCTTCATAATAGGTTCAAGTATAACAGGATTCGCTTTTTTAACACCTTCTTTAAACGCCATAGAACCAGCTAATTTAAATGCCATCTCACTTGAGTCAACTTCATGGTAACTTCCATCAAAAAGCTCTACTTTAAAATCAACTACTGGGAATCCCGCTAAAACTCCAGCTTGAGCTGCTTCTTGAATACCTTTATCAACTGCTGGGATATATTCTCTTGGAATTACACCACCTTTAATTAAATCAACAAATTCATAACCTTTTCCTCTTTCTTGAGGAATAAGTCTAATAAATACATGTCCGTATTGTCCTCTACCACCTGTTTGTTTTGCGTATTTATGTTCTTGTTCAACAGTCTTTTTAAACGTTTCTCTATAAGCAACTTGAGGTTTTCCTGTATTACATTCAACTTTAAATTCTCTTTTTAATCTATCTACAATAATCTCAAGATGTAATTCACCCATACCAGAAATAATAGTTTGTCCAGTTTCTTCATCAGTAGTTACTCTAAAGCTTGGATCTTCTTCAGCTAATTTTTGAAGAGCAAGTGCCATTTTTTCTTGGTCAGCTTTAGTTTTTGGTTCAACTGCAACAGAAATAACAGGATCTGGAAATTCCATTCTCTCTAAAATAATAGGTCTTTTTTCATCGCATAAAGTATCACCAGTTAAAGTATGTTTAAGTCCAACGATCGCTCCAATTTCACCGCTATAAAATTCAGGAACTTCTTCTCTTTTGTTTGCATGCATTCTAAGAAGTCTTCCTACTCTTTCTTTTTTGTTTTTAGTTGAGTTAAGCACATAACTTCCAGCTTTAATAACACCAGAATAAAATCTTGTAAATGTAAGTTTACCAACAAATGGGTCAGTCATAATTTTAAACGCAAGTCCAGAGAATGGTTGATCATCTCCCGGATTTACGCTAATTTCTTCTCCAGTTTTAGGATCAAATCCTTTAATCCAAGTAACTTCAGTTGGAGCTGGTAAATAATCAATTACTGCATCAAGTAATGGTTGAACCCCTTTGTTTTTAAATGCACTTCCACAAAGCATTGGAACCATTTCAAGATTTAAAGTAGCTTTTTTAATCGCTCTTTTAATCTCTTCTTCTGTTAATTCTTCACCAGCAAAATATTTTTCCATTAATTCTTCATCGCTCTCTGCACAAGCTTCTATAAGTTTTTCTCTATACTCTTCAGCTTTTTCTCTTAATTCTTCTGGAATTTCTTCAATTTCATATTTACTTCCAAGTGCCGCTTCATCTTCCCATACAAGAGCTTTCATTCTTACAAGATCCACTACGCCTTTAAAATTATCTTCTGCCCCGATTGGAATTTGAATTGGAACTGGATTTGCTTTAAGTCTTTCTTTAATTTGTTTTTCAACATTATAAAAATCAGCACCGATTCTATCCATTTTATTTACAAAAGCAATTCTTGGAACGTGATATTTATTTGCTTGTCTCCAAACGGTTTCACTTTGAGGTTGAACTCCACCTACCGCACAAAATACGGCAATTGCACCATCAAGTACCCTCATACTTCTTTCAACTTCGATCGTAAAGTCAACGTGACCTGGAGTATCGATAATATTAATTTGATGATCTTTCCAAAAACATGTAGTCGCCGCAGAAGTAATAGTAATACCTCTTTCTTTTTCTTGTTCCATCCAGTCCATTGTAGCGGCACCCTCATGAACTTCACCAATTTTATGAGTCATACCTGTATAATAAAGAATTCTTTCAGTAGTTGTAGTTTTTCCAGCATCAATATGTGCAGCAATCCCTATATTTCTAACCTTTTCAATAGGCGTTTTTCTTGACATCATATTCTCCTTGTGTGATTTTGTAGATTACGAAGAAAAAAAGGAAAGAAAAAAAACATTTTTCTACCATCTATAATGAGCAAACGCTTTATTAGCTTCAGCCATTTTATGAGTATCTTCTTTCTTCTTAAATGCTGCTCCTCTTTCGTTAGCAGCATCCCAAAGCTCATTTGCAAGTCTCTCTACCATAGTTCTTTCGTTTCTATTTCTTGCAGCATCAACTATCCATCTAATAGCCAATGTTTGTTGTCTTTCTGGTCTTACTTCCATTGGAACTTGATAAGTAGCCCCACCAACTCTTCTACTTCTAACTTCTAAAAGTGGTTTTACATTTTCAATTGCTTGAAAGAAGATATCAATACCTTTTTTCCCTTCTTCTTTACCTTCAAGTCTTTCAATTGCTCCATATACAATTCTCTCAGCTAACGTTTTTTTACCATCCCACATAACTTTATTAATAAATTTTGTCACTACTTCACTATTATAAATTGGATCCGGCATTACCGGTCTTTTTGGTGCTCTTCTTCTTCTCATAAAATCTCCTTCTCTTCAGTTTTTAGTCGTAATCATACGACCCTTACTCTACCATTTTGGCAGTGAGGAGGCTTTCAAGTCAAAAGCAAAACTATACTTTTACTTTATTATCCTCCTACTATAACCAAAAACCAACTTATATCTAACAAACTTTTCTACACAAATTATTTTTTACCAGCTTCGCTTTTTTTAGTTCCGTATTTACTTCTACTATGCACTCTTCCCTTAACACCAGCTGTATCCAATGCACCTCTAATAATATGATATTTAACCCCTGGTAAGTCTTTTACCCTACCACCTCTAACAAGAACAATGCTGTGTTCTTGAAGATTGTGTCCTTCACCAGGAATATAACTAATTACTTCATATCCTGAAGTTAATCTAACTTTTGCGACTTTTCTAAGCGCTGAGTTTGGTTTTTTAGGAGTTGTAGTATAAACTCTCGTACAAACCCCTCTTCTTTGAGGACAGCTTACAAGCGCTGGTGATTTTGATTTTTTAATTACTTTTTGTCTACCTTTTCTTACTAACTGGTTTATAGTAGGCATATGTCTCCTTTTTTAGTTTTTAGTGCGACATTTTATCAAATTTTAATTCTTTTTACAAATAAATTTTTCCTTAAGACAAGGAAAAGAAGACTATTCGTCTTCTTTGTATTCAAGTTTTAAATCTCTATCTTTATGATAGAACATTCCAGTACCAACTGGCACAACCCTTCCTAATACAATGTTTTCCTTAAAGTCTTCAAGATAGTCAAACTTACCTTGAATACTCGCTTCTGTAAGCACCCTTGTAGTTTCTTGGAATGAAGCGGCACTAATGAAACTATCAGATTGAATAGCCGCTCTTGTAATACCTACAAGCACAGGTTCAGCAATTGCCGGCTCTCCTCCAAATTTTTTAATTCTTTCGTTTTCTTCATTAAACATTTTCTTACTTACCAAATCTCCCTCAATAAACTTAGTATCTCCGCTATCAACGATTTTTACTTGTCTTAACATTTGATTAATAATCACTTCTATATGCTTATCGTTGATATTAACCCCTTGAAGTTTGTAAACTTTTTGAACCTCGGCAATTATGTATTGTTGTAGCGCTTTTTCTCCAAGAATTCTTAAAATATCATAACTTGAAATTTGTCCATCCGTTAATCTTTCACCAGCATGAACAAAATCTCCCTCATGAACTAAAATTTGTCTATCCGCTGGAACTAAATATTCTTTTACAGCACTTTCACCCTCAACTATTAATCTCTGCTTTCCTCTAATAGATTTACCAAATTTTACAATTCCATCAATTTCGCTAAGAATTGCCGGAGATTTAGGGCGTCTTGCTTCAAATAACTCATTAACTCTTGGAAGACCTCCAGTAATATCGGTTGATTTAGCTACTGCTTTTGGAGTTTTAGCTAAAATATCCCCTTGTTTAACCTCATCGCCTTCTTGAACGTGAATAACTGTTTTTGGTTCAAGAACGTATTCATAAACTTTATCTTTGCTTGCAAGTAAAATTCTTGGATGATAACCTTTTGGTAAATATTCTTTAACAATAATTCTTGATTCTCCCGTTAATTCATCAACTTGAGTAGTAACCGTAAATCCGTCTATAATATCTTCAAATTTTACCACTCCATCCGCTTCAGCTAAAATTGGATTAGCAAAAGGATCCCACTCAGCAATTACTTTATTTTCATCTTTAATTGGTTCAGCAATAATATCTCCTATTTTCACTTCAGCATTATCGTCTTTTAAAATTTTACTACCTCTTACGATATAGTATCTATCGGCTTCTCTATCGTTTTCATCAACGATTACCGCAAAAAGCCCTTTATATTCGTTTCCTTCTCCTATCTTATCTCCAGCTTTTAAATCATAAACTCTCTCAAGATGATCTCCTACAAGTTTATAATATTTCACAATACCATTTGCTTTAGATTCCACTTTTTGAGGCACTGGTTCGTTATCATCTACTTTTAACTCAGCACCATATGGAATTCTTTGAGGAACATACCAAGCCTCTTTAATAACTTCTACGATTGCATCATCTTTTTTAACTGGTTTATCTTTATAAGGGATATAGAGCTTTCCTTCTGTTTTTCCAGCAATTCCAGCAAGCTCAGTTCCTTTAACTATATCATTTTTTCTTAAAGAATATCTTTTAATGCTTCCATCATCGCAATGAACTTCAACAATTACTTCTTCGTGTTGAGTTTCAACTTTTACAATTCCATCGCAAGGCGCTTTAAGTTTTGGTTCAACCAAAAGCACAGCCGCGTTTCTTCTATTTGCAACTATTTTTTTGCCATCTCTATTATAAGTTTCAATATTATAAAATCTAATATATCCATATTTGCTTGCAATAATTTGTCTCTCTTCTTGAGTAGAACCAGCAATACCACCAGTATGGAATGTTCTTAGAGTCAACTGAGTTCCCGGCTCACCAATTGATTGAGCTGCAATAATACCTACAGCTTCTCCAACTTTAACCAAGCGTCTCTCAGCCAAATTCATTCCATAACATTTAGCACAAATTCCTTTTTTAGCTTTACAAGTTAAAGCACTTCTAACTTTTACAGACTTAACACCGCGTCTTACGATATCTTTTGCTTCTTCTTCAGTAATTAGCGTTCCTTCTGTATAAAGAACTTCATTTGTAATTGGATCATATACATCATCAGCAAGAACTCTTCCATAAATTCTCTCTTCCAAAGATTCAACCAAAGTTGAACCATCGCTAATATCAGTAACTTCCACTCCTTCATGAGTTCCACAATCTTCCATTGTAACTCTAAAGTTTTGAGAAACGTCAACAAGTTTTCTTGTAAGATATCCAGCACTTGCTGTTTTAAGCGCAGTATCGGCAAGACCTTTTCTTGCACCGTGAGTTGAAATAAAGAATTCAAGAACGTTTAATCCCTCTTTAAAGTTAGAAATAATTGGAGTTTCAATAATACTTCCATCAGGTTTTGCCATAAGTCCTCTCATTCCAGCAAGCTGTTTAATCTGACTTGCACTACCTCTTGCTCCACTATCCGCCATCATATAAATTGAGTTAAATCCATCTTTATCTTTTTTCATAATTTCAAGAAGTTTTTCTTTAATGTCATTATCCACTTTTGTCCAAATATCAATAATTTTGTTATATCTTTCTTGTTCAGTTAAAAGACCTTTTCTATACTGCTCTTGAACTTCTTTTACTTTTTTAAGAGCTTCTTGAATAATTTTTGGTTTATCTTCAGGAACGATAATATCAGCCATAGAAATAGATACTCCAACTTTAGCCGCGTATTTAAATCCAAGTTCTTTAAGTTTATCAAGAAACTCAGCCGTAACTTTTAATCCTCCAACTTTATAAACGTAATCCACAAGATTTGCAATATCTTTTTTCTTCATGATTTTATTATACATTTCAACAGGAACAAAATCTGGAGTAATTGAATGTAAAATCATTCTACCAGGCGTAGTTTCAATTATTTCGCCTTTTACTTTTACTTTAATTTTTGCATGTAAATCAACCGCTCCTTCATCAAAAGCTGTTAATACTTCTTCAGGATTTGCAAATAATTTATGCTCTCCTTTTACTCCATCTTTCGTTAAAGATAAATAATAAACTCCAAGAACCATGTCTTGAGATGGAACGGCAATAGCTTTACCAGAAGCTGGAAGCAAAATATTCATACTACTTAACATTAAAATTTTCGCTTCAGCAATCGCCTCTTGACTTAAAGGCACGTGAACCGCCATTTGGTCACCGTCAAAGTCTGCGTTGAATGCCGCACAAACAAGCGGATGAAGTTGAATTGCGTTTCCATCAATCAACACTGGATGGAATGCTTGAATAGATAATTTATGTAGTGTTGGAGCCCTGTTTAAAAGCACAGGATATTGATCAACTACTTCTTGTAAGCACTCCCATGCTTCTGGAGTTTGCTCTTCAATATGTTTTTTTGCTTGTTTAATCGTAGTTGCATAACCTTTTTCTTGAAGTTTTCCAATTAAATGCGGTTTAAAAAGCTCTAGCGCCATTTTTTTAGGAAGACCGCACTGATCCATTCTAAGATTTGGTCCAACTACAATAACGCTTCTTCCAGAATAATCAACCCTTTTACCAAGAAGGTTTTGTCTAAAGCGCCCTGTTTTTCCTTTAATAATATCGCTAAGAGATTTTAAAGGTCTTTTATTTGCTCCCTTAATCGTATTTCCTCTTCTTCCATTATCAAAAAGAGCATCTACCGCTTCTTGAAGCATTCTTTTTTCGTTTCTAATAATAATTTCTGGAGCGTCAAGTTCAATTAGCCTTTTAAGTCTTTGATTTCTATGAATTACGCGTCTATATAAATCATTTACATCAGCAACGGCAAATTTTCCTCCATCAAGAGCAACAAGAGGTCTAAGATCTGGAGGCAATACAGGAATTACAGACATAATCATCCACTCAGGTCTATTATCGCTATTTAAGAAACCTTCAACAATTTTAAGCTTCTTAACAATTTCTTTTTTTCTACCCTCACTTTTTGTACTTTTAAGCTCTTCTTTTAGATTTTGATACATTTCGGCCAAATCAAGCTCTTCAAGCATTTTTTTAATAATTTCAGCTCCCATTTCAGCATGAAAACCTGTATCTCCATACAACTCTACTAGTTTTCTATATTCTTCTTCTACTAATACATCACCTTTTTTTACGGGAGCTTCTCCAGGCTCATAAACAACATATGCTTCATAATAAAGAACTCTCTCAAGATCTTTCATTTTAATATCAAGTAATGTTCCAATTCTACTTGGAAGGTTAGAAACATACCAAATATGTGCTACAGGCGTTACAAGTTCGATATGCCCAAATCTTTCGCGTCTAACTTTAGAAGTTGTTACTTTTACGCCACATTTTTCACAAACAATACCTTTGTAGCGCATTTTTTTATATTTTCCGCAAAGACATTCATAATCGTTTATAGGACCAAAAATTTTAGCACAAAACAGACCATCTCTTTCAGGTTTTAACGTTCTATAATTAATAGTTTCTGGCTTTTTAACTTCACCATGAGACCAAGAAAGAATCTCTTCTGGTGAAGCGATTTTTACTTGAACAGCATCAATGTCTTTTGGGCGAGTTTCTTCATCCCATTCAAGTTTAATATATTTAAATCTCTTCATTGTCCTCTTCCTTTTTGTAAAACTCAAGATCTAACCCAAGAGCGCGAAGTTCTTTAGACAATACAAAAAACGTTTCGCTAAGCCCTTCAATTGGAACATTTTCACCTCTTGTTAAAGCTCTATAAGCTTTATTTCTTCCTTCAACATCATCTGATTTAGTTGTAAGCATTTCTTTAAGGTTATAAGCCGCACCATAAGCTTCAAGTGCCCAAACTTCCATTTCTCCAAATCTTTGACCACCAAAGAGCGCTTTACCACCAACAGGTTGTTGAGTAATAAGAGAATATGGTCCAATACTTCTTGCATGAACTTTATCATCTACAAGGTGATGTAATTTCATCATATACATATATCCAACATTAACTCTCTCTTTTATAGGCTCACCCGTTCTTCCATCATAAAGTTGAGTTTTTCCATCTTCTGGAATTCCAGCCATTTCAAATAATTTCTTAAATTCTTCTTCTGTAACTCCTTCAAATACAGGAGTTGAAAATTTAACTCCCTTAGCCCAGTCTCTTGCATATTTAAGAAGCTCTTCGTTGGTTAAACTATCAAGGAATTTTTCAAAATGCTCTCCAAAGTGAGCTACTCTTACTATTTCTTTCATTTTAGCTCTTAACTTATTCATCATATCGTCTTGTTTTTCTTTTAAAATGGCTTCTATTTGCTCACCAAGCTTTTTACCAACAAGCCCAAGATGAGTTTCAAGAATCTGTCCAATATTCATCCTACTTGGAACCCCAAGAGGATTAAGCACAATATCTACAGTTCTTCCATCTTCCATATAAGGCATGTCTTCAGTTGGAACAATAATACTTACAATACCTTTGTTTCCATGGCGTCCAGCCATTTTATCACCAACTTTAATTTTTCTTTTATTTGCAATATAAACTTTTACCATTTTAGCAACGCCGTTTGGCAAAATATCATCTCTTTCTAAAATTTCGAGTTTTTCGTCTCTTTCGCGTCTTATATTTTCTTTTTCATTTTGATATTTAGCTTTAATTTCTTCAAATTCTTTTTTAGTTTCTTCATCGTAATATTCAATCAAACTTAAAAGCAAGAACTTATTTAAACTTTGTAATACTTCTTTTTCTACTTTTTCTCCAACTTTATAAACTTTTCCTTCAAGTTCCAAATCTTTTACAAGAGGTTTGCTTGAAAGTAACGAAGTTAAAGCAACATTTTCTTCTCTATCGATAATTTCAAGTTTATTTTGATATACCTCTTCTATTTTTGCTTTTTCTTCTTCATATGCTTTTTTAGCTCTCTCATCAAGTTCATAACCTTTTTTCGTATAAACTTTTACATCAATTACCACACCCTCCATACTTTGTGGAGCGTAAAGAGAACTATTTACTACATGTCCAGATTTATCTCCAAAAATAGATTTTAAGAGTCTCTCTTCTGGCGTTGGTTTTACATCGCCTTTTGGCGAAATTTTACCAACCAAAATCATTCCAGGTTTTACATAAGTTCCAATTTTTACAATTCCACTTTCATCAAGATGTTCTACATGCTCAGGTTTAACTCCCGGAATATCGCGAGTTAATTCTTCAAGTCCATGTTTTAATTCTCTTACTTCACAAACTTCTTCATAAATATGAACAGAAGTATAAACATCATCTTTTATAATTCTTTCGCTCAAAACAATCGCATCCTCAAAGTTATAACCATTCCATGGCATAAACGCAACCAATACGTTTTTACCAAGAGCAATTTCACCATTATCCATATTCGGACCATCAGCAATAACATCTCCAGCTTTTACGATATCCCCTTCTTTAACAATTGGTTTTTGATCAAAGCAAGTATTTTGATTTGTTCTTAAATACTTCTCAAGTCCATAATGATCAATATAAGCTCCATTTTCATCTTCACCTAAAATATAAATATTCTTAGCATCCGCTTTAATTACTTTACCGCCTCTTTTTGCTTTTACAATTTGCCAAGCATCCCTTGCCACATATTTTTCCATTCCAGTACCAACAAGAGGCGCTTCACTTTTTAATAAAGGAACTCCTTGGCGCTGCATGTTTGCACCCATCAAAGCCCTGTTAGCGTCATCGTGTTCAAGGAAAGGAATTAAACTCGCTCCAACACCAACGATCATTTTAGGATTTAAATCATATAAATCAACTTCTTTTTTATCCACTAAAATTATTTCTCCATCTTTTCTTGCTTCAATTAAATCTTCTAATATTTCTCCCGTTTTTTCATCAATTTTTACTGAAGCTGGAGCAATTACTTTTTCTTCTTCTTGCGTTGCCGTAAGATAAACTATTTCATCCGTTACTCTACCATCTTTTACAACTCTATATGGAGCCTCGATAAATCCAAATTCATTAACTTTTGCGTAAGTAGAAAGAGTATTTACAAGACCAATGTTTTGGCCCTCAGGAGTTTCGATTGGACAAATTCTTCCATAGTGGCTTGGATGAACGTCACGAATTTCAAATCCAGCCCTTTCTCTTGTAACTCCTCCTTCACCAAGAGCTGATAGTCTTCTTTTATGAGCAATTTCACTAAGAGGGTTTGTTTGATCCATAAATTGAGAAAGTTGTCCTGTTGCAAAGAAATCAAGTATAGTAGTTGTTACAAGTTTAGTATTTACCAAATCCATTGGTAACAAATCATTTACATTTGTAATTGTTGTCATTTTATCTTTTATAGTTTTTTGCATTTTAGCAAGACCATCTTGTAATTTATTTGCCAATAATTCTCCAATACTTCTAATTCTTCTATTTCCAAGATGATCTCTATCGTCAATTTGACCAACGCCGTTTTTAACCCCAATTAAATATTGAATAGTTTTAATTATGTCTTGATAAGTTAAAACGGTTACGTTATCTGGAATATTAAGTCCCAATTTATGATTCATTTTCATACGACCTACTTTTGTAAGGTCATATCTTTCTGGATCAAAGAAAAGTTTATCAAATAACTCTTTTGCCGTTTGAGGATTAGCAGGCTCTCCTGGTCTCATAACCTTATAAATTCTAATTCTTGCCAAATCATTTTCGTTTTCAATACCTTCTGTTTGTTTTAAAATTTTTAAAGTTTCGATATCTTGATGAAACGCTCTAAGAATTGAATCATCTACGCCATCAGCCAAATCATTTACAATTTTAAAATGCTCTATTTGAGATTCTATAATTTTTCTTAACTTAACTTCGTTTAATATAGTTAAAGTATCAAATAACACTTCTCCAGTAACAGGATCAATTATAGGCTCAGCCAAATGTCTATCGATTAAAATTTCTATAGGATACTCAACATATTCATATTTTTCCTGAATCTCTTTAAGTTTTCTTTGAGTAACTCTTTTTCCAGCAGGAATAATAACATTCCCATCTTCATCTTTTAAATCGTAATCAAGTTTACCAGTTGTAAGCTGACTCGTAGGCATTAAGAATTTGTTATCTTTTACGTAAATGTCAATTATTGGATAAAACATTTTTAAAATATCTTCTTTGCTATAATCCATAGCTCTAAGCAAAATCGTAACAGGAACTTTTCTTCTTTTGTTTACCCTTACATAAAGAACATCTTTTACGTCATATTCAAAATAAACCCAACTTCCTCTATCTGGAATAATTTGAGCTGAATATAAAAGCTTATTTGAGTTTTGAGCTTCTTCTTGTTTAAAAATAACTCCTGGAGATCTGTGAAGTTGATTTACAACAACTCTTTCAACACCATTAATTATAAAACTCGTTCTATCAGTCATTAAAGGAATATCTCTAATAAAAAGAGTTTGTTCTTTAATATCTTTAATTCCTATTTTTTCTCCAGTCTTTTCATCTCTTTCATGAACTATAAGTCTTACTTTGATTTTTATTGGAATAGAATATGTAAGACCTTTTTCCATACATTCTCTAACCGTATATTTTGGTTTTTTAAACTCAATTCCTACATATTCTAAAGTAATTCTATTTTGTGCATCTGTAATTGGAAACATAGATTTAAAAACTTTATGAATACCACTTTTTTCAGGCTCCTCAAGATTTATAAAATCTCTAAACGAATTTTGTTGTAAATGCAAAAGATTTGGAATATCAAGAATTTGAGGAACTTTTGAAAAATCAAGTCTTAAACGATTTGCAGATTTTAAACTATTTAGCATAGGCGCTCCTGGGTGAGATTTTTTTGTAGGTTAAAAAAAGTTATATCAAAAAAAATAAAAAAAAGCAAGAAGCTTTATTTAATTTCTACTTCTGCTCCTGCTTCTTCAAGTGCTTTTTTAATTTCTTCAGCTTCTTCTTTACTTACACCTTCTTTAATTGTGCTTGGCGCACCATCTACCATTTCTTTAGCTTCTTTAAGTCCAGCACCAGTAATTTGTCTTACTACTTTAATTACGTTAATTTTCTTAGCACCTGGATTTTTAAGAATTACATCAAATTCTGTTTTTTCTTCAGCCGCTTCACCACCAGCTGCTGCCGCACCAGCTACTACTGTTGGTTGTGCGCTAACTTCGAATTTTTCTTCAAAAAGTTTTACTAATTCATTTAATTCTTTTACTGTTAAATTTTCGATTGTTTCTAAAATTTGTTCAAATGTACAAGCCATTTATCTCTCCTTTATTGATTTTCTTGTTCTTTTTTTTCAATTAATTTTTGTAATCCCCATGCAAATTTTGCAATAGGAGCTTTCATCATAAACGCAACCATTCCAAGTAATTCATCTTTAGTTGGAAGTTTACTTACTTCTTCAACATAAGCAGCATCTTTAACTTCACCCTCAATTACTGCACCTTTAATTTTAAAGGTATCTTTATAATCTTTTTGATGTTTTGTAACAATTTTTGCTAATGTAATTTGATCTTCGCCCCAAATAAAAACATTGTTATCTTCAAAATCAACTTCAATTCCGTTATTTTTAAAAGCAATTCTTGCAAGAGTGTTTTTAACAACTCTAGTTTTACCACCCGCTTCTCTAACGGCTTTTCTTAACTTTTCAAGGTCTTTTACGCTTTGACCTTTAAAATCCGCATAAAACACACTAACTTCGTTAGTAAACTCTTTACTTAACTCTTCCACGATTTGTTGTTTTAAAGCTTTTTTCATAAAACTCCTTTCTCTTAGACTCGGCAGGATATTAAGGGAAAAACCCACCTGCTTTCTAAGTCACTTGGACTTAGGCAAAACGCCTATTTATATTCAGCAAGCTCATTTACATCAAGTTTTAAACTTGGGCTCATTGTAAGGCTAAGCGCCGCGTTTTGAATATATCTTCCTTTTGCGCTTGCTGGTTTCATTTTATTAATCTTTTCAATAAAAGCTACCGCATTTTCATAAATTTGTTCAGGCGTAAAGCTCGCTTTACCAATTCCAACGTGCATATTTCCTTTTTTATCAACTCTAAAGTTAACTTGCCCAGCTTTTGCATTTTTAACTGCTGTAGCAACATCCATAGTTACAGTTCCAGTTTTTGGGTTTGGCATTAAACCTTTTGGACCCAAAATCTTACCATATCTTCCAAGTTTGCTCATCATATCAGGAGTTGCTATTAAAATATCAAAATCTAAATTTCCGCTTTCAATCATTTCTAAAATTTCATCAACTCCAACAATATCAGCTCCAGCAGCTTTAGCTTCTTCAGCTTTATCATCTTTAGCAATTACCGCTACTTTCACTTTTTTTCCAGTTCCATGAGGAAGAACAACGCTTCCTCTAATCATTTGATCGGCATGTCTTGGATCAACTCCAAGTCTAAGCGCTAACTCTACTGTTTCGTCAAATTTAGCAGATTGAAGTTCTTTAACTTTTTCAGCCGCTTCTTTTAAAGAATATACATCTTTATCTATTTTCTTTAATAATTCTAAATATCTTTTCCCATGTTTTTTAGCCATTTTCACTCCTACGCAATATTTTTGCTACCACTCAAGTGGTCTTAATCTACTATTTCTATTCCCATAGATTTAGCACTACCAGCAATAATTTTCATTGCAACTTCAATATCGTCAGTATTCAAATCTGGTAGTTTTTTCTCAGCTATTTCTCTAAGTTGAGCTTTTGTTATTTTTCCTACTTTCTCTTTTAAAGGATTTGAACTTCCTTTAGTAATCCCCGCCGCTTTTTTCAAAAAGTCAGTAGCAGGCGGTTGTTTTGTAATAAAAGTAAAACTTCTATCGTTATAAACCGTAATTTCTACAGGGATTGTATATCCCATCATGTCTTTTGTTTTTTCATTAAACGCTTTACAAAATTCCATAATGTTAATACCTCTTTGTCCAAGAGCCGGACCAACAGGAGGTGATGGATTAGCTTTTCCTGCTGGAATTTGTAATTTTAATACTTCAACTACTTTTTTTGCCATTTCGCGCCCCTTATACTATTTTTTCAACTTTTGTATAGTGAATTTCAACAGGCGTGCTTCTTCCAAAAATCGTTACATTTAGTTTTAGCATACCTTTTTCGTAATCAAAATCCTCAACTTCACCTGTAAAGTTAGCAAAAGGTCCTTCTATAATTCTTACGACTTCTCCTTCCTCAAAGCTAACTTTAGGTTTTGGTTTAGATTTTTGTTTTGCTTTTTCTAAAATCAAATCTATATCTTCTTTTTTAAGTGGAGTTGGCTTTTTAGATTCACCAATGAATCTACCAACTTTTGGAAGAGATTGAATTTTATGCCAAAGCCAAGTATCAAGATCTGCTTCTAAAAATACATAACCTGGGTAAATACTTCTTTCGTAAATTCTTTTTTTCCCATTTCTAACTTCTATAACTTCTTCAGTTGGAACAATTATTTCTCCAATTTTATCTTCTAAATGAAGTTCTTTTTTTAAATTTTCAATTGCTTTTTTTACAGCCAATTCACTTCCAGAATATACTTGTAAAGCATACCATTTCATATTCTTTTTACTCATTACAATCCTTATAAGACTACTTTTAATATCGCAGACATTATTAAATCAACCAAACTTAAAAATAAACTAACTACCGTTACTATTACTGCAACCGAAATTAAACCTTGTTTTACTTCGTTTGGCGTCGGAAATATTACTTTATCTAATTCTTTTTTAGCTTCTTTTATATAATCTATTAATGCTTTTATCTTATCCATTATAACCTCTTCCAAAAATTGGCATTTAATGGCAGGGCAGGAGGGACTCGAACCCCCAACAAGCGGTTTTGGAGACCGCCGCTCTACCAATTGGAGCTACTGCCCTATGGAGCGGGCGACGGGACTCGAACCCGCGACCCTCAGCTTGGAAGGCTGACGCTCTAGCCAACTGAGCTACGCCCGCTCATTACTCTCTACAAAATAGAGAGTAATGAATGGGCAAAAGCCCAAAAATTAAAGCTTAGATTCTTTATGAATAGTATGTTTATTACACCATTTGCAATATTTTCTAATCTCAAATTTTTCAGGATGTTTTCTTTTTTCTTTTGTTGTATGATAATTAAATCTACCGCATTCAGTACATTTTAGATGAATAATTTCTCTCATCTTTATCCTTTAAAAAATAAGGGAAAAACCCTTATTCGATAATTTTAGTAACTACTCCAGCACCTACAGTTCTACCACCTTCTCTAATCGCAAATCTAGTACCTTCTTCAAGTGCAATTGGAGCAATTAATTCTACAGTTAATTTTACGTTATCTCCAGGCATTACCATTTCAACGCCTTCTGGTAAATGAATAGTACCAGTTACGTCAGTTGTTCTAATATAGAATTGTGGTCTATATCCATCAAAGAATGGTTTATGTCTTCCACCTTCTTCTTTAGTTAATGCGTAAACTTCTGCTTCAAATTTTGTATGAGGTGTAATACTTCCTGGTTTTGCAAGAACCATACCTCTTTCTACTTCGTCTTTTGCAATACCTCTTAGAAGTACACCTACGTTATCACCAGCTTGAGCTTCATCCATTTCTTTTCTAAACATTTCAATACCAGTAACTTTTGTAGTTCTTGTTGGTTTGAATCCAACGATATCTACATCATCACCAAGTTTTAAGATTCCTCTTTCGATTCTTCCTGTAACAACTGTACCTCTTCCTGAAATTGAGAATACGTCTTCAATTGGCATCAAGAAATCTTTATCAATATCTCTTTCTGGTGTTGGAATATATTCATCAACTGCATTCATAAGTTCCATAATTTTTTCTGACCATTCACCAAGTTGACCAGCTTTTACTTCTTCAAGAGCTTTAAGAGCTGATCCAGCAATTACAGGAGCTCCATCTCCATCAAAATCATATTCATTTAAAAGTTCTCTAACTTCCATTTCAACAAGTTCAAGCAATTCAGGATCATCTACCATATCAACTTTGTTTAAGAATACAACGATTGCTGGTACACCAACTTGTCTTGAAAGTAGAATATGTTCTCTTGTTTGAGGCATTGGACCATCAGTTGCTGCAACAACTAAGATAGCCCCATCCATTTGAGCTGCACCAGTAATCATGTTTTTAACATAGTCTGCGTGTCCTGGACAGTCAACGTGAGCATAGTGTCTTTTTTCTGTTTCATATTCAACGTGAGATGTATTAATTGTAATACCTCTTTGTCTTTCTTCTGGTGCGTTATCGATTTGATCATAATCTTTCATTTCAGCAAAACCTTTCATAGCTAACACACCAGAAATAGCTGCTGTCAAAGTAGTTTTACCATGGTCAACGTGTCCGATTGTACCAATATTTACGTGTGGTTTAGTTCTTTGGAATTTTTCTTTTGCCATTTTATTCCTCCATTTTAAAAATTTGTTTTAGCTCACATGGTCTCCAACAAGGCCTTGCTGGAGCCCATAGCCGGGATTGAACCGGCGACCTCTTCCTTACCAAGGAAGTGCTCTGCCACTGAGCTATATGGGCAAAAACACTGCTAGCAATGTTTTAATAAAATATGGGAGTATCATGAGCAGTAAGAAACATAAG
>JAMORJ010000081.1 GCA_027063595.1 Nautiliaceae bacterium
TTTTTCTGTAGGGAGTTTAAGAGAGCTTGCGATTATATCTATAATTCGGTTTGGATCTGAATTTGTATCGATTATTTTTATAAAATCTTTTGGGAAAAATGGATTAAGCTCACTAAGAGTTATTATATGTTCTTTTAAAGTTTCAAGTAAAGGGTTTATTTCTTTTGTTTCCGTATTTATAGGCTCTACTTTATCTACGATTGCTAAAGTTGGATTTTTATCAGTAATATCTAAAATTTTACCTCTTGTTAAACCTTGAAAAAGAATTTTTACTCTACCTTCCGGTAAAGTAACTTTTCTTATGATAGTTCCAATAGTTCCATAAGTTCCGATTTCATCTTTAATAGTTAAAAAAATTAAAGAATGATCATTTATTGCTTTTGATACGGCTAATATGTCTTCTTTTTTTTCTAAAAAGATTGGAATAATCATAAAAGGATAAATTAGTTCTTCTTGAACAATTACGGGAATTTCTGCTGGTAATTCTTTATAGTTTTCAAGTGTCATGTCTCTCCTTACCAATAAAATAATTTTTTATACCATGGAATTACTGGCGGTTTTGAGTTTTTTGGAATTTTAACTTCGTATTTTTTGGCGGCTTTAATTTTGTCTTCTTTTTTATAAAGTTTACTTATTTTATCATCTAAATATAATTTTGTCAAGAGAGTCTTCATATAAATTGTATTTACTTCTGGTAAAAATTGTGAGTCTGGGTAGCTCAATTTGTATTCTTTGCACTCTTTTATTATATCAAGAATTTTTTTCTGATTAGTATATGCATTTTGGTAGGAGAGAAAATCGATTTTTATTTTTTGATATTCACACCAAGGAATTTCCGTTTTTGAAGCAAATCTTTTTTCGTATTCGTTTAAATAATATTTTGCCAATTTAAAATCTTGATAATTTAAATGCCCCAAGAATAAAATCAATAAATCTTGCTTTATATAAATTGAACTTGGATGTTCTGCTTGTAAAGATAAAAATAAATCGTCCGCTTCGTCTAAATTTTCATTTCTTATTGCTTTGATGATTTTTTTGTGATAAGTAATTGCCTGTAAGTTTCTTGGA
The DNA here is from genome assembly GCA_027063595.1 of Nautiliaceae bacterium. Classification (GTDB taxonomy): domain Bacteria; phylum Campylobacterota; class Campylobacteria; order Campylobacterales; family Nautiliaceae; genus Caminibacter. The sequence goes on from JAMORJ010000081.1 coordinate 1,069, forward strand.
GTATTTATTTCTTTGTTACAGGCTAAAAAAATAAGAGGGATTAAAAATAATACTTTACGCATTGATTTTCCTTAATTCTTCGTTTATTTTTTCGAATTTTTCTTTAAGTTCGTTTAATTCTTTTTGGTTTTTCTCTACAACTTCTTTTGGAGCTTTTTGTAAGAAGTTTTTGTTAGATAATTTCTTTTCGAGTTTTTCGATTTCTTTTGATAATTTGTTTTTTTGTTGATTGAGTCTATTTATAATCGGTTTAATATCGATATCTTCTTTTTTTACCATAGTTTCGAGATTATTACTAATATCTCTTATTGTGTCTTTAAGAGTATCGTTTACAAATTCGACTTCTTCTATTTTAGCGAGTTTTTTGATGTATTCTTTTGCCATTTCAGGGAGTTTTGCTTTTACATAAGCTTTTTTAAAGTTGCTTTGAGTTAGGGCTTTTATTCTTCTAATGCTTACGATTGCTTCAATGATTAAATCAAAATCCGCTGGTTTTTTAATTTCTTTGGCTTTAGGAAATTCTTTTAGCATAATAGTATTGTTTTTGATATCTGGGGTTTTGCTTAATTCTTGATATAAAAATTCTGTAATAAACGGCATAAAAGGATGAAGAAGTTTTAAACTCTCTTTAAATATGGCTCCAAGCTCCTGAATTGAATCTTTACTAACTTTACTAAGCTCTATTCCCCAATCGCAAAAATCATTCCATAAATATCTATAAAGAGTCATAGCAGCGTCGTTAAATCTATATTCATCAAGTTCTTTTCTTACGTTTTTAATTGCTTCGTTGAATTTATAAAGCATCCATTTTCCAAGATCTGTTTTAATTTCGATTTCGTTTAGTTCAGGGAAATGAGGATTTTTCATTTTTAAATATCTTGCGGCGTTGTAAAGTTTATTTATAAAGTTTCTGCTTTCAATAATTTTTGCTTCGCTAAGCCTTATATCTCTTCCTTGAACGGCAAGAATTGCCAAAGTAAATCTTAAAGCGTCAGCAGAATATTTTTCGATAATTTCAAGTGGATCTATTACATTTCCTTTTGATTTGCTCATTTTTTGTCCGTGTTCGTCTCTAACGAGTGCATGAAGATAAACATCTTTAAATGGAACTTCTTTTAGAAAGTGAACTCCCATCATCATCATTCTGGCAACCCAGAAAAATAAAATGTCAAATCCAGTAATTAATAAGTTATTTGGATAAAATCTTTTTAAATCTTCTTCTTTCCACTTAACGTTTTTTCCCCATTCGCCATTTTCCCATCCAAGGGTAGAGAAAGGCCAAAGAGCTGAGCTAAACCAAGTATCAAGCACGTCTGGATCTTGATGGAAATTTGTGGAATTACATTTTGGACATTTTGTTGGTTCATCTACGCTTGACCATTCATGTCCGCAATCATCACAATAATATACTGGAATTTGATGCCCCCACCAAAGTTGGCGAGATATACACCAATCTCTTAATTCTCTCATCCATGCATCATAGTTGTTTTTCCATTGAGGCGGATGAAATTTAACATCTCCTCTATTTGCCGCTTCTATAGCTTCTTTTGCTATTTCTTTTTTTAAAAACCATTGGGTTGAAACGTATGGTTCAATTACGCTTTTACATCTGTAACAATGTCCTACTTGATGGATATGTTTTTCGATTTTTTCTATAAATCCAAGCTCTTTTAGTTTTTCTACGATTTTTGGTCTTGCTTCAAGTCTATCAAGTCCGGCAAATTCTCCTGCTTCTTCGTTTAATATTCCTTTTTCGTCAAATACTTTAATTAAAGGAAGATTATGTCTAATTCCTACTTCATAATCGTTTGGATCATGAGCTGGAGTAACTTTAACCGCTCCAGTTCCAAATTCCATATCCACGTATTCATCGGCAATTATTGGGATTTCTCTGTTGATTAAAGGTAATTTGACTTTTTTTCCTATTAAATGTTTATATCTTTCATCCTGAGGATTTACCATAACCGCCGTATCTCCAAAATATGTTTCAGGTCTTGTAGTGGCTACTGTTATATATTCGTCGCTATTAACGATAGGATATTTTATGTAAACGAGTTCTCCTTCGTGAGTTTCGTATTCAACTTCAATATCGCTTAGCGCCCCATCTTTTGGGCACCAATTTACCATATAGTTTCCTTTAACTATTAATCCTTCATCATATAGCTTTTTAAAAGCAACTCTAACCGCTCTTTGAAGTCCTTCATCCATTGTAAATCTTTCTCTGCTCCAAGCGGGAGAAGCTCCAAGGCGTCTAAGTTGAGTTGTGATTGTTCCACCTGAATATTCTTTCCATTTCCATACTCTTTTTAAAAATTCTTCTCTTCCAAGTTCCTCTTTTGTTTTTCCTTCCGCTAAAAGTTGTTTTTCTACTACGTTTTGAGTTGCAATTCCTGCATGATCAGTCCCTGGTTGCCAAAGTGTTGCGTATCCATCCATTCTTTTGTATCTAACCATAATATCTTGAAGCGTAAATGTTAAAGCATGTCCTATATGAAGGCTTCCCGTGACGTTTGGAGGAGGCATCATAATGCAAAAATTTTTGGGTTTTGAATAATCTACTTCAAAAAAACCTTCTTTTTCCCATATTTCATAAGTAGATTTTTCAAACTCTTTAGGATTGTATTCTTTCATTAAAATCCTTTTTTAATGCAATTATAACATAGGCACTAGCTAAATGCGTTTAAAACGTAAATTTTTTAACAAGGCAAGTATTATTTGAGATTTGTTGTGAGTTTTTGCATATTTTTTTTTACTTGCTATAATTAAGGAATATTTTTTGCTATTTTGAAAAAAAAGGATTATTTATGAAGTTTAGCGTTGCTTTGCCAATACTTGGGTTTGAAGACGAAAAAGAATTTGAATTAGAAAAAATTAACGATACTTTTTATAAATTAAGAGGTAAAAATGTTTCTTTTACTTTAGTTAATCCTTTCTTATTAAAGCCAGATTATGATTTTGAAATTAGCGATTTTGAAACAGAAGCTTTAAAACTTGATGAAAAAAAACCTTTTATGGTATTGAATATTTTAACCGTTAACGAACCGTTTGAAGAATCTACCATAAATTTTGCTGCTCCTTTAATTTTTAATCTCGAAGATAAACTTATGGGACAAGTTATTCTCGATAAATATCCTTATTCTTTAACAGATCCTCTAAAAAATTATATAAAGGAAAAAAGTGAAAATTAGTATAATTGGTTATGGAGAAATGGCAAAAGCTATTCTTAAAGGAATAAAAGATGAATTTGAGGATATTGAGGTAGTAGGAAGAGACGAAGAAAAATTAAAAAAAATTAAGGAAGAATTTGGTGTAAAAACGGCTTTGATTGATGGATATGATATAACCGGTAAAATTGTAATTCTTGCCATAAAACCTTATGCGCTTCAAGAAGTTTCTATGCGTTTAAAAGGAGAAGCTCAAATATTAATTTCCATTTTAGCGGGTAAAGCTTTGTTTGAAATTGAAAAATATTTAAAATCAAAATATTATCTAAGAGCCATGCCAAATATAGCCGCTAAATATCAAGCATCTACTACTGCTATTACGGGAGATGTTGAAGCAAGGAAAATAGGAGAAGAAATTTTAAGTAAAATAGGAGAAGTAATTTGGGTAGAAAATGACGATGAAATTGATATGGCAACGGCTATTATTGGTAGTGGACCTGCTTTTTTGGCTATTTTGGCGGAAGCAATTAGCGATAGTGGGGTTTATTGCGGTTTAAAAAGAGATGTTAGCGAAAAATTAACAAGAGGGCTTTTTAAAAGTTTTGCAGCTTTAAAAGAAGATTTTAGTGATGTTAAAAATAAAGTAATGTCTCCAAAAGGCACTACGGCTGAAGGAATTAGAGTTTTAGAAGAGGAAGGAATTAGAGGAAAAATATTTAAAGGAATTGTTAAAACATATGAAAAATCAAAAAAGATATAGTTTTACTCTTTTAGAACTTTTAATCTCCATTATTGTGTTATCCATTATTATGAGCACCATTCCAATTTTTTTAAATACTTCTATTTTTTCTTCTAAAGTTGGGGCAAGAGAAAGCGTATTTTTTAATGAATTTTCTCTTTTGAGTTTAATTAATATGAAATATTTTGACGAAAACAATACGGTAAGAGATAATTTTTATAAAGAGTTAAATTCAAGTGGGGATAGTGAGCTTGAAATTTTGGTGTTTAATGATGGTTTTTATAGATTGGGTAAAAAAGAGATGAATAATAATAAATTTAGAAGTGGAACTAATTGGACGGTTAGTAATATTGGAATTGATAAAGAAGAAAACATAAGCGATATTACTACTTTTGATGATATAGATGATTTTAATGGATATGGCGAGCATGTGAATGTTGGGGTTGTTGGAGGTTACGATATAAATGTAAGTGTTGGGTATATAATGGATGAGACTAACTATTCGGCGTCTGAAATAGTTTTTGATATGAATTATACTTTTTTAAAGTCTAATTCTAATATAAAATTGATAAAAGTTTATTCGAGAATCAATGGCGATTTGATTGAAATAGAATATCCAACATGTAATATTGGAGCTTCTAAAATTTATTCTCTTGAGGAAATAAAGTGAAAAAATCTTTTACTTTAATTGAAATTTTAGTAGTAATAGTTATACTTGGAATTTTGGCAACCATTGCTACTAAAATTTTAATTAGGGTGTATGAAAACTATTATTATTCAAGAGAATTTAACAAATTGCTTTTTAAAAGCGATTTGGCTTTAAATATTATTTCTTCTAAACTCTCAAACAGAATAAAAAATTCTGTAATTGCAGTTAAATGTAATGTAGAAAACGATAATTGTATAAAAGGAATAGTTGATGATTTTAATTCTTTAAGCGTTATAGATAGTAAAAACGAGAATGAATATAAAATATTAGAGTGGATAGGGGAAGATGTATATGCAAAAAGAGGAATGTGGAGTGATCGATTAAAAAGAGTTCAATTTGGTTATTCTGGATTTGTAGATTTGAAAATGACTGATATTTTGGGAAATGATGAATATAATATTACCACTCCCGATAGTAATTTTTCAATTGTTAAAATAATAGATTCAAATTGGACGTTAAGTTGGGGAATAGAAGGAGATGTTTTTAATAAAAATTATACGGTTTTGGTTTTTTCTGGTTCAGATGATAGAGGCGATTTTTTAGATATTAATCACTCATATGGATATTATCAAAATTTAGATAAAAACAATTCTGCTACGAGAGTGTTTAAAATAATTGGTTTTAGAGACGATGCAAATAAAAATGTAATTCAAGTTAAGGCTATTGATGAGTCAAATTCTTCAAGTGTTTATGAAAAATATTATTTGGTAAATAGTGCTTATGCGATAATTCCCGTAGCAAATAGAGATGAAAAAGGAAATATAATAGATTATAATTTGACTCTCTTTTTTAACTATTATCCTTGGAATGGGCAAAGTTTTAAAGATGGAAATAGTTCGTTATTGGTTTCAAACGTTACGCAATTTAAATTTAAAGAGCAAAATGGAGTTATTAGAATTTTAATATGCGTTGATGCTCCAAAAATAAAAATAGATAATGAACCAATTACGGTTTGTAAAGAAAAGGTAGTGTTTTGAAAAGGGCTTTTTCGCTGTGGTATACTCTTGTTTTTTTGATTGTAATGGCGATTGTAGGAACTATGATAATGGAGTTTAGCTCTTCTACCACGCGTCATAGTGCAAGAAGCTTTTTAGATACAAAAGCCGAGCTTATTTTACGCTCGGCTACCGAATTTGCCATTATGGCTTTAGAAGCAAGAGATTATCGAAAATATGGAAAAATTAATCAAATTACGATAAATTATCCTGGATTTACTGCTAAAGTGAAATTTCAATATTTTGCTACAAATTGTGATGTAAATGATACTAATTGTTATTTAATAAATACGAAAGAAACCAATATGAGCGTATTGATTTTTGTAAGCGTGGAGAATCCTTCTTTTCATATAAGAAAAACGAAAATTACTCTTCAAAATCCTTAATTAATTGTATATAATTTTAGCGTTTTATTGAAGAAAGAAACTTTTTTTAGTAAAATTTCGAACTTAATTTTAAAAAAGGAGAGTTAATGAAAAGAACTTATCAGCCAAGTAATATTAGAAGAAAAAGAACTCATGGGTTTAGAGCAAGAATGAAAACAAAAAACGGAAGAAAAGTATTAAAAAGAAGAAGAGCTAAAGGTAGAAAAAGATTAACGGTTTAAGTTCTTTACAAATAGATGAGGTTTATAAAAAAGGAAAGAGGGTAAAAAGTAAATATTTTACCATTTTTTTTCTCTCTTTTAATGAATTAAAAATTTCACCTGTGGTTTCTAAAAAAATTTCTAAAAAAGCAGTGATAAGAAACAAAATAAAAAGAAGAATTAGACATTTAGCAAGAATGTTTTTAAAAAGTGGGCTTTTTTTGATAAGACCAAATTGTGATATTTCACAAATCGATTTTGAAATTTTAAAAAATGATTTTGAACAAATTAGCGTTAAAATTAATAAAAATTTACAAATTTATTAGTCCTTATTTTGGAAATAATTGTAGATATTATCCAACTTGTAGTACTTATGCTTTATGGCTTTTTGAAAACGATAATTTTTTTAAAGCTTTTTTTAAAAGTCTTTTTAGAATTTTAAAGTGTAATCAGCTTTTTAAGGGTGGAATTGATTATCCAATTGTTAAAAAAAAGTTTAATGCAGTTTATAAAAAGTTAGATGTTAAATATTGGTATGTTCCTTTGGGGGGTGATAGATTTTTTATAATAAAGGCGGAAAATGAATACAAGCGATAATTTAAGAAGAATTATAATAGCAACTGTAATATCTTTTGTGTTTTTCTTTGCTTATGATTATTTTGTTTTACAACCACAAATGAAAATTAACGAGACTAACGAATCGATTAAAACTACTAAAGAATCTACTAAAATAACTACTTCCAATGTTACTACTAAAACGATAGCAACGATAGAAGCTAAGAATTACGAAATAAAAATAGATTCTCTTGGAAGAATTAGTAGTTTTATTTTAAAACAAAATAAGTTTAATAAAGATGGAAAACATTTGGAGTTAATATCTTCTAAACTACCAAAACCTCTTGAAATTAGATTTGAAAATCAAAAATTAAATGAAATTGCTTTTAAAAGCGAAGCAAAAGCTAATAAAAAATATTTAAAAATTTTAAACTCGCCAGAATCTCTTGTAATTACTCAAAATTTAAATGGTTTGGTAGTAAAAAAAATTGTAACTTTTTATCCTAATGGTAGATATGATTTGAAACTTAAACTAAGTAAAAACGCAACTTATTATATTTCTCCAGGATATAGACCAAATGTTGCTATAGATCAGTTGACGATTCATGGGGTATTAGTAAAAAAAGCGGATGGAACTTTGGATATAATAGAGGATGGGGATGCTGAAATTAAGTCTATTAATGACGCTATTATAGCGGCTGGATTTGATAGATATTATACGACTTTGTTTTTTAGCAAAACTCCTTTTAAAGCTATTATAACTCCAGATGAAGAAAAAAATCCTGTAGTGTTTATAAAATCAAATAAAGATTTGGATTTAATTGGTTATATCGGTCCTAAGTATGTAGATACTTTAAGAAGCATTGATTTAGAGCTTGTTGATGTGGTTCAATATGGAGTTGGGACTTTCTTTGCAAGAAATTTATTTTTATTGTTAGATTTTCTTTATAAAATTTCTCATAATTGGGGAATTGCTATTATTTTATTAGTAATTTTGGTAAGAATCGTGCTATTTCCTTTGACGTTTAAGGGAATGGTTAGTATGTATAAGCTAAAAGAGCTTGCTCCTAAAATGAAAGAAATTCAAGAAAGATATAAAAATGATCCTCAAAAACTTCAAATGCATATGATGAAACTTTATAAAGAACATAATGCAAATCCTCTTGGAGGATGTTTGCCTTTACTTCTTCAAATTCCAATTTTTTATGGAATTTATAAATTGCTTTTATATTCAATTGAACTTAAAGGAGCTCATTTCTTATGGATTGATGATTTAAGTTCAATGGATCCATATTTTATTTTGCCTGTATTAATGGGAATTAGTATGTATGTTCATCAAAAATTGACTCCAACAAATTTCCAAGATCCAATGCAAGAGAAAATATTTAAGCTTTTACCTGTTATTTTTACAATTATGATGGCTACTTTTCCAGCAGGACTTGTTTTGTATTGGACGGTAAATAATATTTTATCTATTTTACAACAAGTAATAATTAACAAAATTATGGAATCAAAAAAATATGCCCTAAAGGCTAAAAAGTGAGATTTGAAGCTAAAACTTTGGATGAAGCGTATATTAAAGCAAGCGAAACTTTAAATGTATCAGTTGCCGATATCACAAAAAAGGCCAAAATTATTCAGCATCCAAGTAAAGGTTTTTTTGGTTTGTTTTCAAAACCGGCTATAATTGAAATAGAAGATATTCAAAAAGATATAGAAGATTTGATTCCTGAAATAGAAGAAGGGTTAAAAAGGCTTTTTAGTAAAAGTTGTTTTAATGTAGATATATTTGAAGTAAAAAAATGGGACGATGAAACTGTTTTTATTAAAATTGATGGAGAAGATGCAGCTTTATTAATAGGAAAAGAAGGATATAGGTATAATGCATTAAATCACATGATGTATAATTGGATTAATCAAAAGTATGGGTATAAAGTAAGGCTTGAAATTGCTAAATTTCTTGAAACTCAAACGGAAATGTTAAAGAAATTTTTGGTTCCGTTTATTGAAAAAGTTAAAGTTAAAGGTTATGGAAAAACTAAACCTTTTGATGGAATACTGGCATATTTGGCTCTTGAGATTTTAAGAGAGGCTTTTCCTGAGAAATATGTGGCTTTAAGAGAAAGAAATGGGGAAAAATACGTCATAATTGGAGATAGACATGACAATAGCAGCAATAGCGACGCCTAGCGGCGTTGGAGCTATTTCTATTGTTAGAGTTAGCGGAGAAAAAGCACTTGATATAGCTAAGAAATTAACTAAAAAAGAAGATTTTCCTCCAAGATATGCGAAATTATGTAAAGTTTACGATTCTAATGACGAGTTAATAGATATTGCATTAGTTATTTATTTTAAGGCTCCTAACTCTTTTACTGGAGAAGATGTCGTTGAGTTTCAGTGTCATGGAGGAGTTGTAGTTGGCAAAATGATATTAGAAGAAGTTTTAAAAGCTGGAGCAAGATTGGCAAACCCCGGAGAATTTACAAAAAGAGCTTTTTTAAATGGTAAAATTGATCTCTCTCAAGCAGAAGCTATTTCAAAACTTATTGAAACTCGCTCAAGAGAAGGCGCAAAACTTTTATCTAGGCAGCTTGAAGGTGATTTGGCAAAGTTCGTAGAAGAAATTAGAGAAAAGTTAATTGAAATTATGGCTTATACTGAGGTTTTTATAGATTATGCCGAAGAAGATTTGCCAGATTTGACAAAAGAGATAGAAAAAAAATTAAAAGAAATTGAAAACAAACTTTCTCATACCCTTGAAGTTTCAAGAAGAAGAGAAGGAATGATTAGCGGGTATAAAGTAGCTATAGTTGGAAAACCAAATGTTGGAAAGAGTTCTATTTTAAACGCGCTTTTGAATAAAAAAAGAGCAATTGTTAGTGATATTGCCGGAACTACGAGGGATACTATAGAAGAGGATATTCAAATAGGAACTCATTTAATTAGAATAGTAGATACCGCAGGGATTAGAAATGCAAGAGATGAGATTGAAAAAATCGGGGTTGAGAGAAGTAAAGAAGCTATAAAAGAAGCTGATATAATAATAGGAGTTTTTAGTGCCGATGAATGGGATGAAGAAGATGAAAAAATTTTAGGATTATTAAAAAATGAAAAAAAAGATGTTATTATAGCGGTAAATAAAATAGATAAAGGAATTAGTATTGATTTAAATAAATTTCAAGGTTTTAAGGTGGTTAAAATTTCGGCAAAAAAAGATATTTCTGAATTAGTTGAAAGTATAAAAGAGTTACTTGATAATTACAATATTGAAAATGAGCATGTGCTAATTTCTACAAGACAAATAAATGCAGTAGAAAATGCATTAGAAGCTATTAAAGAATCTAAAAAATTTTTGGTTACTGGAGAATTAGAGCTTTTTAGCTATAATATTCAAGATGCGATAAAATCTATTACTCAAATTACTAAACCTTTTGAATATGATGAAATGCTTGATAAAATGTTTGGAAATTTCTGTGTAGGAAAGTAAAATGAAAATTAAGAATTTAATTACAATTCACAATAAAGAAAATTTTTTGAAATACGATTTAAATGACATTTTGGATAAAAGTATAGAAGAGATTTCTAAATCTTTTGTAGATAATAAAGTGGATTCAATTCTTATTTTAAAAGATTCTAAGCCATATTATATTTTAACTGTTACGGACGTTATTGATGCTTTTGTAAATAGTTTGGAGAAAATAAAGCTTTTTCAATATTTTAATTTGTATAAAAAAGATTTGTTAACGGCAAAAATTGAAGATTCTTTGCTAGACTCTTATAAGAAAATGAGAGAAAAAAGATATCATCATTTAATTATAGTTGATAAAAATGGAAATTTTGTTACCGTTTTAACTTTAGAAGATATAGCAAATTTTTTAACTGAAATTGCTATAAAGGATCCTTTAACTGGACTTTATAATAAAGGATTTTTTGAATTTTTGATTGATAAATGTAAAAACGAAGATATTGAGGTTGGAATTATTTTTGTAGATTTGGATAATTTTAAAGAATTAAACGATAAATATGGGCATTTATTTGGAGATAAAGTTTTGGAAAAAGTTTCAAATGTAATTAAAAAAAATATAAGAGATATAGATTATGCGTTTAGGTTTGGAGGAGACGAATTTGTTGTTGTAGTATTTTCTACTTTCGATGATTTAGAAAAAATTAAAAATAGGATAGATAAAGAGATAAATTCGTTAGTTATCGAAGGCAAAAAAATTAGTGCAAGTTTAGGATATGCTCATTATAAAACAGATAGCGAAAATTTGGAAGAAGTAATAAAAATAGCTGATGAGAGAATGTATGAAAATAAAAGGAGGAAAAAATGACTTTAATTGAGCTTAAAAAAATGATGATGAAAGCAAAAAAAGAAGATAAGATAAGAGCAAATGCGTTAATGATGCTTGTAGATACAGCTCAAAAGATTGCTAAAGAAAAAGGAATTGAAGTTGATGACAAAGTAATAATGGAAGCGGCTAAAAAACTTTCTAAAATGGCAAAAGAGTCTATTGAAGCTGGGATGGAGGATGCTAAAAAAGAACTTGCTGTTTATGAAGAATTTTTGCCAAAAACATTAAATGAAGAAGAAACTAAAAAAATAATAAAAGATATTATCAATGAAATTGGATCTAAAAATATCGGAGAAATTATGAAAAGATTAAAATCAAGAGGAGATGTAGATTTAGCGCTTGCTAATAGAATTTTAAAAGAGATTTAATTATGCCCAATAAGGGCAGAGGAAGTTATTTTGAGTATAAAACTCTTCTTCTTTTTCTTTTTAGTCTAAACTTTCCTCTTGGCATAAGACCTCCTTTTTTTGGAGTAGATGAAATTATATCATAATTTAAATAAAAATTGCACTCATGTATCCTACTACATTTGAAGTATCTCCGCTAACGTCTGCGCTTGTTCTATAATCTACGATAAATGGCGTAAGTCCAATTTCGCTTGCCGCTATTATCATCGCTGCTATTCCTATCTTTCCGCAAGCTTCGCATTTTTCCAAATAACTTAAATCTAAATGTTGCACTGCTTCAAGACAATTGTAATCAAGTGCGTTTGCCGTTTTTAAATCATAATAATGACTAAGATCGGTTGATATTACTACTAAAGAATTATCATCTATTGCATATTCAATTATATCTTTTAACTTTTCAGGAGAATAATCGCCATAAATTAATTCAACTACTGGAATTTCTCCAAAATAATGATAAATAAATGGCATTTGAACTTCCGTTGAATGTTCTTGGTGTACTTCTTCTAAATTTAAAACTCCAAATCTTTTTATTAATTCTTTTGCGAATTCTCTATCTATAGGCAAAAATCCGCACGGAGTTTCATATAAATCTTCAAGAGTAGTGGATATGCCTTTGATTGGAAATTTGTGGCTTGGTCCAATTACTACTACTCTTTTAGGTTTTGTATTGCTTGCAATTCTATAGGCAAAATTTGCCGTAAATCCACTATACATCCAACCGGCATGAGGAACGATTAAGGCTTTTGGTTTTAGACTAAAAACTTCGGTGGCTTTAGTAGGATCTACGTTTTCATCAATTATTTTATTAAAGTGAGCAATATATTGTTCTACTGCTTCACAACTTCCGCCATACCATTCTTTTACTACCGCTTTTCTCATTTCCATACTCCTTCTATTATTTCTTTACAATTTGGGCATCTACCTTTACCTTCTTCATCAATTTCAATTATGTTTTTTTCTACTTTATAAATAGTTCTTACAATTAATTCTTCGTTACATTTTGGACAATAGGTAATTGCTGGGATTGTCACATTTCCTAAATATACGTATTTTAATCCAGCTTTTTTGCCAATTTCATATGCTTTTATCATTGTCTCTATTGGAGTTGGAGGTTTATCTTTTGTTTTGTAATCAGGATGGAATCTACTAATATGCCATGGAATTTCTTTTCCTACGCTTGCGATAAATTCAGCAATTTTTGTTAATTCTTCTTCTGAGTCATTATCTCCTGGCACTATAAGTGTTGTAATTTCTTGCCATATACCATTTTCTTTTAATCTTTTAATTGTATCAAGAACATATTCAAGATCTCCTTTTAATACTTTTTTATAGTATTCTGGATTAAAGCTTTTTAAATCGACATTACAAGCATCAACCCAATTTTTCATATCTTCAATTTCGTAAATACTTTCAAAACCATTCGTTACAAATACGTTTTTAAGTCCTTTTTCTTTTGCTAATATTCCAACGTCTCTTGCATACGGGTAAAATATGCTTGGTTCGTTGTAAGTATAAGCAATTGATTTTGCGTTGTATTCTAATGCCAATTGAACCATTTGTTCTGGACTTACGTATATTTCTTTATTTACTTGATGATTATGAGCGATTTGCCAGTTTTGACAAAATGGACATTTAAAATTACATCCAACCGTTCCAAATGATAAAACGGCTGTATTAGGTAAAAAGTGAAAAAGAGGTTTTTTTTCAATTGGGTCTACGTTTATGCTTGATGGATGTCCATATACTAAATTTAGTAGTTTTCCATCTTTATTCATATTGACGCCACAAATACCAACTTGATTAGGTTTTAGTTGGCAGTGGTGGCGACAAAGTAAGCATCTTATTTTTCCATTTTCCAATGGTTCATAGTATTTCATTTCCCCTCCTTATAAGTTTAATTTATTATATCAGAATTTTAAGCAAAAGTAAAGAAGGAAAGTTTATATAAGATGACTAAACGATTCTTGCCTTTAGTGTTTTGTAAGGGGTTAATTTTGCTTTACTAAAAAATGAAGATGTATCTATTTCAAATTCTCCAAATTCAATAGTTATTTTTTCTTTTATTTCTAAATTAAAGAGTTTTGCTGGATTTGAAGAAATTAATTTTGTAACCGTAGTTGCTGGCAAAGGAAGAGAGTATGCAAGTTGAGTAAAAATGTCAAGTTTGCTAATTCCAAAATCGGCTTCTTCTAAACTAACATCTTTGTTTGTAGCAGCTATATGATTTGATGAGATAAAATCCACTATTTCTTCTTTACAAGCGTTTAATAAAGTTTCTTTATCTTCTTCGCTTCTTAATGGAGGAAAAGTTTTATAAAGAGTGTTGAAATTTTCTAATTCTTTATCGCTAAAGTATAAATTATCTATACATACATCTATAAAAATGTTATTTGGTTTATTTTTTAAAATTTCAATTGATTCTTTAGTTGTGATTGATTGGAAAACTACTTTTGCTTTAAAATGTTTGGATAGTTCGTAAATTTTTGCTACTTCAATGCTTTCTGCGTAGTTTGGAATACCACTGACTCCAAGAGAATATGCAATTTCACTGTCATTCATTACTCCATAGCTTAAAGCTTTATTGTTACAATTTACAAATATTGGAATGTCTAAAAATTCTGCGTATTCAAAAACTCTTTTTATTAAGTTCATGTCTTCATCTGAATTTATAAAAATAGCGCTTGCTCCTTTATTTTTTAAAATAGAAATTTCGCTAAGTTTATTTTCGTGTATACCTTCTATAGCTACTAACAATTTGAAATTTTCTTCGTTTGCTCTTTTTAAATTGTAGGCAAGATGTAATTTATCGTAAATTGGTTTATGTTTTGGAATCATTAAAGCGGCTTCAATTCCTGAATTTTTGGCAGCGGCAGCTATTCTTCCTACGCTTTCTGAATTTTTTACATTTAAATCAAAACTTTTAGGAACTTCTATTTTCATTTAAGCCCTTTTTGATTATAATTTTAGCTAAAAAAGGAAATAGATGAAATATTTAGAGCTTTTAAAGAAGAGCTATTATAATTTAACTTCCAAGGATGAGGAAGCTTTTAGAGAAATTATAAGAGATGATGGTTTTGGAAATTGTAAGCCAATATTTCATCTATGGGCTTTTTTATTTGGGTGGTTTTATTTGCTTTATAGAAGAATGATTATAGAGGCATTTGGAGTTTTGGTTATTTCGTTAATGGTTGGTTATTTGCTTGCTTATGCGAAAATTCATCCTGTGTTAGTATTGATTATTATGCACTTCATCAATGCTTTTTTAAGTGGTTTTTGTTATTATTTTTTGTATTTGAATAAACTTAGTAGAGATATAGATTATTGTGGAGAATATAATACTGATATAGAATGTTTAAAAAACAGAGCTAAGCCTAAATTAATGGGAGTTGTAATAGCTATTGTTGTAATAGTGATTTTGATATGGCCTTTGATATTTGGGTTAATTACGGGGCAAAAACTTCATTAAATTGATATAATTTCATTAAAAAAGGAAAGAAATGAAGAAAGTTTTGATTGTTGGAAGTGGTGGAAGAGAATATGCAATTGGATATTTTTTAAAAGATGAAGCTGAAGTTTTTTATGCGCCTGGAAATGGAGCTACTGAAGATTTTGCTACTAATATTGATATAAAGGATTTTGAGGAATTAGCAAATTGGGCAAAAGAAAATAATATAGATTTAACTATCGTTGGTCCTGAAGATCCGTTAGTAAAAGGTATTGTGGATGTTTTTAAGTCAAAAGGACTTACTATTTTTGGACCAAGTAAAAAAGCAGCTAAACTTGAAGGTAGCAAGGTTTATATGAAAAACTTTTTAAAAAAATATAATATTCCTACTGCAAAATATATCGAAACTTCAAATAAAAAAGAAGCATATGAATTTATAGATAAAATGGATAAACTTCCTATAGTTATAAAAGCCGATGGTCTTTGTGCTGGAAAAGGAGTAATTATAGCTGAAAGTAAAGAAGAGGCTAAAGAAGTAGTAGATAATATGTTAAGTGGTAAAATGTTTGGAGAGGCTGGTAAGAGAGTAATTATTGAAGAATTTTTGGATGGATACGAGCTTAGTATGTTTGCAATTTGCGATGGAAAAGATTTTGTATTGCTTCCAGCAGCTCAAGATCACAAAAGACTTCTTGATGGAGATAAAGGTCCAAATACTGGAGGAATGGGTGCATATGCCCCAACTCCTTTAGCAACGCCTGAGATTTACGAAAAGGTAAAAGAAAAAATTATTAAACCTACTTTAGAAGGTATGCAAAAAGAAAATGCTCCTTATGAAGGAGTGTTGTTTTTAGGACTTATGATAGTAGATAATGAACCTTATGTTCTTGAATATAACGTTAGATTTGGAGATCCTGAATGTGAAGAATTAATGCCTTTAATTGATAGTAGTCTTTATGATATGTTTTATTATGGAGCAAAGGGAGAACTTGATAAAATTGATGTAAAAATTAAACCGATGACGGCGGTTGGAGTTGTTTGTGCAAGTAAAAATTATCCATATGGAAAAAGTGAAGCAGCCGAAATTAAGATAGATGATTTAAGAGAATGTAATGGGTATATTGCGTATGCTGGAGTTAGCAAAAAAGATAACAAACTTTATGCAACGGGTGGAAGAGTACTTGTTTGTGTTGGTTTTGGAGAGAATGTAAAAAAAGCAAGAGAGGAAGCTTATAAAATTGTAGATAAAGTTCATTTCGATGGTAAAAAATATAGAAAAGATATTGCGTATCAGGCTTTAAAAGATGAGTGAAAAAATTATAGAGATTTTAGATAGGGAAGAATTAAAAGTAGCAAGTTTAACAAAACGTATAATTTCAATGACTGTTGATGATTTTTTGATTTCTTTTTTAATAGTAATTGCTTTTTACGATCAATTTAAAATGGTTAAAAGTTATGAAGAAATGATTATTTTAACCGATAAACTTTTCTTTTTTATTTTTCTTGCTTATACTTTGTATCATTGGTTGTTTATTGCTTTATATGGGAAAACTCTTGGAAAAATGATAGTTAAAATTAGATGTATTGATGTTAATACTTTAGATAATCCTTCTTTATTTAAAGCCTTAATAAGAAGTATTGTAAGAAATTTTGATGAAATGTTTTTTTATCTTGGAATGCTTTATGCTGTAGTGGATCCTTTAAATAGGGCGTTTCATGATTTAATTAGCGGATGTGTTGTAATTGAAGAAAAGGAGTAGTTTGAAAAAGTTAGTATTTGTTTTTTTATTTTTGGAGTTTTTGTTTGCTAATAATTTAAAAATTTTTGCTACTTTCGTTAAAGAAACAAATAAAGCTTATTTTTTGAAAAATCCGGTTATTGTATATAAAGATTTTGTAGCTCAAGCTAAAGAAGGAATTATTAAAAACAACAAAGTAATCTATTTAAAAAAAGATGTAATTATTTTTTATAAAAATAATTCAATACTTGCTAAAACGGTTACGATTTATTCTAAAGATTTGATTAAAGCTAGGGATGTCGTTTTAGTGGATAGAGTTAGTGATGTTTGGATAAAAGCTAATAAATCTTTATTAAAAAACAATGATTTAATTTTTTATAATATGAAATTTTCAAGCTGTTGTATAAATAATCCCGATTGGTTTTTATATTCGCATAAAGGTTCTTATAATAAAAAAAGCAAATATCTTAAATTATACCATGTAATTCTTTATATAGACGAAACTCCGGTTTTTTATCTTCCTTTTTATTTTAGTTCGTTGGATAAAACTAGAAGAAGTGGTTTTTTAAGACCTTATTTAGGGTATTCCACTAAAGAAGGATTTTTGTATTCTCAACCAATTTATATTGTTTTATCTCAAAGGGCTGATACTGAAATTACTCCAACTATTAGAACGTTAAGAGGAAAAGGGATTTATAATACTTTTAGGTTTGTAGATTCTCCTTATTCTTTTGGAAAAATTATGTTTGGAGTATTTAGAGATAAAGATTCTTTTTATAATGAATACTCTTTAGCTCATCAAAAACATTACGGTTATGAAATTGAGTATAAAAGAGATAAAGTTTTTAAAGAGGATAAATTATATTTAGATTTAAAGTATGCAAATGATGTAGAATTTTTTTATCTTAATCCTTATAATTACTATTTCGATACTAAATATTTGGTAGATAAAATTATTACTTCAAAACTTAATTATGTAAAAAGTATAGGAAATAATTATATATTTGGAGCTTATTTTAAATATTTTATCGATACTACTAAAATTGACAATTCTTCTACCATCCAAATATTGCCTCAGTTGAATTTTCATAAATTTACTACTAGAAATTACTTTATTCTCAATTCTTTTGATTTTAATTATTATAATTATTATTCTTCTTATAAAAAATATTATCAAGCTGATTTATCATTGCCTTTATCTTTGTATTTTTCGTTTTTTGATGATTATTTGAAGTTAAAAATTACTCAAAATTTCAATTACGTAAGAGCAAATTATTATTATTCTCATGTACCTGAATATTTTTATCAATTTTTTAATACGATAAAAATTTATACTTCAATTGCTAAAAAAGGTTCTTATTTACATATTTTTAATCCAAGTATAGAAATTAATATCAAACAATTTAGCAAGTTATCTGAAAAAAATGATTTAATAGATTATACGAGAGTTAATAATTCTTTAAGTTTATCTATTTTTCAAATTTTCGAAAAAGGAGATTTTTATTTAGATCATACTTTAAGAGAAAATTTTGATATAGATTTTTCAAATAAAAGACCGCTAGAGAATATTCTTAATATAAAAATTTCAAATGTTTCTATAAACGAAAACAATAAATATGATTGGGATTTAAACAGAATTATTTATAACTATTTTAAAATTGCTTTTGGAATTGGCATATATGATTTTTCTTTTGCGCATTTATATCAGTTTAATAGTAGTGTCTCTCAAAGTTATACTTTTAGAATTCAAAGAAGTATTAATGAATATAAAAAAGCATATTTTGAGTATAATTATGATATTGAAAATAAGTATGTAAAATATTTTCTTTTGGGAATGAAACTTAGCAAGAAATGTTGGCAATATAATTTATTTTTTAAACAAAGCAGGATTCCAGTTTTGGAAGAAGATGGAGTTTCTTTTATAAAAGATAACATTATTAGTTTTAATGTTAATTTCTATCCTATAGGAGGAGTAAAACAAATTTTACAATTAAGGTAAAAGGATGAAAACAGAAATTAAAGTTGGAATTTTCGTTGTGGTGGGGTTATTGTCTTTATTTTTTGTTACTTTTCAAATTAGGTCTTTGGAGAAATTAAAAAAACATGGATATGTTGTATATGCTGAAGTTTTGGATGCTAGTGGTTTAAATATTAAGTCTAAAGTAAAGTTAAGAGGAGTTAAAATTGGATATATAGAAGATATGAAACTTGAAGATGATAAAGTTTTATTAAGTCTATTAATTAAAAATGGAGTTAAAATTCCAGTTGGTTCAAAAGTTAGCGTAGCTCAAGATAATATATTGGGAGGCAAATATTTAAAAATAATACCTTCTTCTTCAAAAGAATATTATAAACCAGGTTCTATTATCAAAGGTTATTTTAAAGTTGCTTCTATGGAAGATGTAATGACAAATGTAAATTTAGCCGTTAATGATATAAGAGTTCTTATTAAAAAATTAAATAATACGCTTGATAAAAATACTACTCAAAATATCAAAGAAACTATTAAATATTTAAAACTCTCTTCTGTAAAACTCAATAATATTTTAAATAATGTGGATAAAAAACTTCCTGATATTATGAAAAACGCCAATGATATGCTTATTTCCTATAAACAAACGGGAGACATTTTAAAAGTAAAATTACCTAAACTTTTAAATAAAGTTGATATGTTGCTTTCTAATTCTAATAATTTTATAACTACGGCAAAGACAAAAGTTTCTACTTTAGCGGATGAATATACTACACTTGGTAAAAATTTAAACGATTTAGTTGCTAAAAATAAAAAATCTTTAACGGATACGATAAAATCGGCTAAAAATTTCTTTAAAAATGGAAGTAGTAGTTTCAAAAAGATTGACGATTATTTAACTTCTCTTAACAAATCGGAGCTTGTAGTTGATATTAATACAAGATATTTATTAAATGATGGAGAATATAATACTATTGCAAATATCATGTATAAGCCAAATCCTACTAAATATTATATTTTAGGGATTTCTACAAGAAACGATTATTCTTCCATTTATTCGGATAATAAAGAAACGAAATATTATTTTAACGCCGAAATTGCAAAAAGATACGATAATCTTGTAGTAAGAGGAGGTATTATTGAAAGTACAGGAGGAGTAGGGATAGATTATTTTTTAAATCATGATAAAATTAAACTCTCTTCTGAAATATACGACTTTAACTCAAATAATGATTATAGAGGAGACAATCCTCACTTAAATGTTTATATGAGATATTTGTATTTAAAACATTTAGAATTTTTAGCTGGAATTGATAACGTATTAAATAAAGATGCAAGAAATCTATTTTTAGGGGTTGGAATTAAATTTAAAGATAACGATTTAAAACCAATTGTAAGCGGGGGTGCGTCATCGCTTCTAAAATAGAAGAGATAAAATGGGCTTGTAAAGTTTTAAATATTCCTCCTCTTTCTTCTTTTAAGGAGATAAATAAAAGATATAAAGACTTATCTAAGAAATTTCATTCTGATATTGGCGGAAATGAAGAAAAAATGAAGGATTTAAATAGAGCTTATGAAATTTTAAAAGAATATATGTTTGAATATAAGTTTTCTTTTAGCGAAGATGAAATTATAAGGCAATTTCCTGAAGAAATGATAAAAAGAAGGTTTAAAATATGATTTTTGAAAATAGAGAAGATGCTTTAAATAAATTAATAGATGTATTAGATCCTGAAATTGTGCAAAATTGTGTGGTTCTTGCTATTTCAAAAAAAGGTACTTTTTATGCAAGAGAAATTGCTCTTAGATTTGGAATGCTTGAGGGAGATTTTTTATTTATTGAAGAAGTTAAATCTTCAATAAATAAAGAAACCTCTTTAGCAGCTGTTAGTGAAACTAAAGATAGCATAATTATTCAAGAATTAATCGATAGTTTTGAAATTAGCGACGATTTTATTTATGGAGAAATAGAAAGAGTATATGAGGATAAAATTTTGCAAAATTTGCATAAATTTAGGGGAGGAGAAGGTATAATAACGCTGGAGAACAAAAATGTATTATTAGTAGATGAAGGAGCTAATACGGGACTTACTTTACTTTGTGCTATAAAAAGTTGTTTAAATAAAAAAGTAAGTTCTATAAATGTTGCAATTCCAGTAATTGCAAAAGCAACGGCCGAAATGGTAGAGAAAATAGTGGATAATACATTTTTTGCTAAAATTATAGAAGATTATGTGGATACAAAATTTTATTTTAAGGAGTATGATAGTGAGTTGTGAAGTAAAAATTAAGATTAACAATAAAGAGCAACGATTTTTAATAAATAAAGTTGCAAGACAAGCAGATAGTGCAATTTGGTGGCAAGAAGGAAATACGGTTATGCTTGCCACTTTAACTTATAACCCAGATGAGGTTATTCAAGAGGATTTTGTTCCTCTTGTTGTTCAATATGTAGAGAGAGCTTATGCTGTTGGAAAAATTCCGGCTGGATTTGTAAAAAGAGAACAAAAACCTGGAGATTTTGAAACTTTAACGGCAAGAATAGTAGATAGATCTCTTAGACCGCTTTTTCCTAAAAATTACGGTTATGATACGATTATTACTATTATGGCTCTTAGCGCGGATGAAGAGAGTGATTTGCAAGTTGCGGCTATGAATGCGGCTGCTGCTTGTATGTATATGAGCTCTCTTCCGTTTGCTAAAATGGTTCATGGAGTTAGAGTTACTAGAATAGATGGAAAACTCGTATTTAATCCAACATTAAGCGAGCTTGAGAGAGGGGATTTTAATTTATTTGTAACTGGTACAAAAGATGAGCTTTTAATGATTGAATTTGCATCTCAAGGACAAGAAGAGATTGAAATTATTCCAGTTGAAGATGTTATGCTTGATGGCGTACCTTTGGAAAATGAAATTGTTAAATATAGAATTAATGAAATAAACGAGGAAGAATTAATTGAGATTTTAAAACAAGCGCAAGAGAAAATTAAAGAAGGTGCGATAATTTATGAAGAAGCTTTGAAAAATTTTGTAAAAGAAAAAATTACTTTTGAAGAGAGAAAAGAAGTTGACATTAGTAAATATGTAGAGCTTATAAAAGAAAAATATGTAGATGAGTTAAGAGAAATTATTAAACATTTAAGCAAAAGTGAAAGAGATTATCTTTTAAAACAATTTGCAAAAAAAATCGCAGAAGCTTTGGATGAAGAAGAAAATTTTGAAGCAATTTTAAAAGCCGTAAAAGAAGTAAAAAGAGAAATAGTAAGAGGAATGATTTTATACGAAGGAATAAGAGCCGATGGAAGAAAACTTGATGAAATTAGACCAATTAGTATTGAAACAAATCTCTTGCCAAGAGCTCACGGAAGTTGTTTATTTACTAGAGGGCAAACTCAAGCTTTAGCGGTAGCAACAAGAGGCGGAGAAATGGATGCTCAAGTTTATGCGCATTTAACTGATAAAGAAGAAAAACTTGAGAGATTTATGCTTCATTATAATTTTCCAGCATTTGCAGTTGGAGAAGCAGTAAGACTTGGTCCTCCAAGTAGAAGAGAGCTTGGGCATGGGAATTTGGCAAAAAGAGCAATTGAACCTCTAATTGATCCAGAGTTTGATGAAACAGTTAGAGTTGTTAGCGAAATTCTTGAAAGTAATGGAAGCTCTTCCATGGCAACGGTTTGTGCTTCTTCTTTGGCTCTTAAAGCCGCAAAAGTTCCTCTTCTTAAAATGGCAGCCGGTATTGCGATGGGACTTGTAAGTGAAGGAGAAAAATATGCAATTTTAACTGATATTATGGGGCTTGAAGATCATGATGGCGATATGGATTTTAAAGTAGCTGGAACTTTTGATGGAATTACCGCAATGCAGATGGATATTAAACTTGGAGGGATTAGTCTTGATATCTTAAA
The DNA here is from genome assembly GCA_027063595.1 of Nautiliaceae bacterium. Classification (GTDB taxonomy): domain Bacteria; phylum Campylobacterota; class Campylobacteria; order Campylobacterales; family Nautiliaceae; genus Caminibacter. Next base: position 23,640 of record JAMORJ010000081.1, read on the forward strand.
AGAAGCATTGATCCAAGCAAGAGAGGCAAGAGCTTATATTTTAGAACTTATGGAAAAAGCGGCAAAAGAAATTAAGTATAATGAAGATGTCCTTCCTAAAAGCATTAGTTTTAAAGTAGAACCTGATAAAATTATTGATATTATTGGAACAGCAGGAAAGACCGTAAAAGAGATTATTGCTAAGTTTGGAATTACTATAGATTTAAATAAAGAAACTGGAAAAGTGAAAATTTATGGAGATACTGAAGAGCAAATGAAAGCGGCAAAAGATTATATTTTAAATGTAGTATGTAAAGACGAGACTCCAAAAATTCCTGAGTTTAAAATAGGAGAAATTTTAGAAGGAATTGTTAAAAGAAAGGTTCCTTTTGGAATGTTTGTAGAAATTGCTCCTGATGTTGAAGGACTTTTACATGTAAGCAAATTAAATGGACATTCTTTGGACGAGTTTAACGAAGGAGATAAGATAAAAGTAAAAGTTTTATCTCAAAGCGGATTTAAAATAGAACTTGCTTTTGTGGAATTTGTGGAGAAAAATAATGTTTGAAAAATATCCTTTTGAAAAATTAAACGAATTATTAAAAGATGTTCCTCATCCAAAAGAGGTTTTTTCCTTAACGATAGGGGAGCCTCAATTTGAGACTCCAAAATTTATTCAGCGATCTTTATGTGAAAACGCGAAATTTTTAAATAAGTATGCAAAAACGGCTGGTGAGGAAAAATTAAAAAAAGCTCAAAGAGAGTTTGTAAAAAGAAGATTTGGAGTAAATCTTAAAGAAAATGAACTTTTACCTACGTTTGGCACAAGAGAAGTTTTGTTTAATTTTCCTTTATTTTTA
>JAMORJ010000082.1 GCA_027063595.1 Nautiliaceae bacterium
TCACTATATAAATTAATGGCAAATAAATGAAAACAGCGATATTTGGCGGAAGTTTCGATCCAGTCCACTTAGGACATATCGAAATAGTAAAAAAAGCATTAAACGAACTAGATATAGATAAGCTAATTATTATGCCAAATTATCTAAATCCTTTAAAAAACCACTTCTCAGCACCTCCAGAAATTAGATTAAATTGGCTTAAAAAAGTATTTCATAATTACCCAAAAGTGGAAGTTAGCAATTTTGAAATAAAACAAAACAGACCCGTCTATTCAATCGAAACCATACAAAAATTTAAACCCACATATTTCATAATTGGAAACGATAATTTAAAAACGCTTCATAAATGGAAAAATATAGACAAAATTTTAAATTTAACAAAATTTGTAGTAGCAACAAGAGGGAAAGTTGATGAAAAATTATTAAAAAAGTATAATATCGACAAAATTTTAAAAATAAACGTTCCAATTTCGTCCACTGAAATTAGAAATGGCAAATTTAAATATTTACCAAAAGAAATAGAAAATGAAATAAAGGAGTATTATGGACAGAATAAAAAAAATAATCAATTTGCTTGATGAAAAAAAAGCTCTTGATATTACAACTCACGATTTAACAAATACAGATTATTTTGTAGATCACGTTATAGTAGCAACTACAATGGCAGACAAACATGGATACGCACTATTAGATCATTTAAAGAAAAATTTAAAGCCACAAGAAAGTTTTTTAGGAGTAGATGAAAGCGATGATTGGATTTTAATAGACTTAGGAGATATTTTGATTCATTTAATGAGCGAAGAATATAGAGCAAAATATCAAATGGATAAATTTTTAGAAGAACTAAAAGCTAAACGTCCCACTCGCTAATTAGCTTTATTCCTTCTTCTTTTAATATTTTAGACGTAAGTCCTGGTGCATCGCATTTACATTCAAATCCATTCACATAAGCGCTTGTTTTTTTTATTCCACAACTTGGAGACTTTTCTTTTCCAATAAAAATTTGTATTTTTTCTTCTTTACAAATTCTAAGAGCCTCTTTTGCTCCTTTTAAAAACTCTTTGGTCTTATCAACTCCATTAATATCAACTATTTTATCTCCAATAAACCTCGCTGGAGGTCTTGGAGTAGGAAGAGCTACTTCCTCCGGACAAAAAGGTATAAGTTCATATTTGTTTTTAAGTTTTTCTAATGTTTCTTTATCAAGAGGTTTTGATTTACCATCATATCTACACTTAAATCCTAACATACACTTACTAATCATCGCTTTCATAATAAATTCCTACATTCTCTCTTTAGCCTCAATTCCAAGCAAAAAGAGTCCAAGTTTTAAAATACTTCCAACTACCGCAAGGATTTTTAATCTTTCTTTTTCTCGTTCGCTTCCAATAACTTTGTTTTTATTATAAAACTTATGAAATTCACTTGCCAAATCAATCAAAAAGTTTGTAAGCCTATGAGGCTCTCTATTTACAAAAGCATCTTCCAAAACATAAGGCAATTGAAGTGCCAAGAATAATAAATCTTTTTCATCTTGAGTAAGATTTGTCAATTTAACATCTCTAACATCATCGTATTCAATTCCTTTGTTTCTGAAAATACTTCTTATCCTTGCATGAGCGTAATTTACATAATAGCTTGGATTAGAAGAATCTTCTTTTTTTAATTCTTCTACATCAAACTCAAGATGAGTATCCGCTTTTTTCGTTAAAAATATAAACCTTAAAGCATCCGCTCCTACATCATCAACCACATCTCTTACCAAAATAAAATTTCCTGCTCTTTTACTCATCTTATAAGGTTCTCCACCTTTTAGAAGTTTTACCATTTGAGAGAGCAAAATCTCCAGCTTCTCAGGATCAAATCCCAAAAATTTAATTGCCGCTTTAACTCTTGCTATATAACCGTGATGATCAGCTCCCCAAATATTTATATATCTATCGTATCCTCTTTTAAATTTATCCCAATGATAAATAATGTCTCCAGCCAAATAAGTAGGGCGTCCATCTTCTCTAACTACTACTCTATCCTTTTCGTCTTTAAATTCGCTACTTTTTAACCAAATTTTCCCATCTTTTTCATAAAGCGCACCGTTTTTTTCTAAAATAGCCCTAACCTCATCCCAATATTTATAAAGACTTCTTTCACTTACCCAATTATCAAAAGGAGTAACTTTAAGAGCCTGAATATCTTTTTTTATTTCTTCAAGCATTTTATCTTTTGCCCAAAGACTTAATTCTTCTCCAAACTTTTCTTTTTTAAAATATTCTTCTTTAAATACCTCAATCGCTTCTTTAGCCAAATCTTTAATATATTCCCCTTTATAATATTCCTCCGGCCAATTAACCTCAAATCCTAAAATCTCTTTTGCAGCAAGAAACACAGATAATCCGAGCAAATAAATTTGCCTTCCGGCATCGTTTACATAATATTCTGTCGTAATTTTATAACCTATATGCCTTCCAATTCTTGTTAGAGCATCTCCAAAAATAGCCCCTCTTGCATGACCTATATGAAGAGGACCAGTTGGATTTGCCGAAATATATTCAAGTAAAATTGATTCATCTTTTGTGCTTTTAGCAAAATTTTCTTTTTCATCAAGCACTTTATTTGAAAACTCATCCAAAAACTTATCGCTAAGCTTGATATTTACAAACCCTCCAACGGCTTCTACGTTTTCAAATTCTTCACATTTTACCTTTTCACAAATTTCTTTTGCAAATTCAACTGGATTTTTTTTATTTATTTTTGCGTATTTAAACACAGGCACGGCATAATGTCCAAAATCTTTTTGCTTTGGCTTATTAATGGGAGGTTCTTCTCCCAAATGTTTTTTAAAAATTTCAGCAACTTTCTTCTTCATTACTTCCTCCAATACTCTATAAATTTATCAATATCGTATTTTGAAGTTTTAATTAAAGAAGCTATGGCAATCGATTTTATAAATTCTTTAGATTCTTCAAAATTTTCGTTTATTAACAAATAATCGTATTCTGGAATTCTTTTCATTTCATGAAGAGCGTTAATAAGCCTAACTTCCAACGATTCTTCGCTTTCAGTCCCTCTTTTTTTCAATCTTTCTATTAAAACATGTTTATTTTTCGTAGTTACAAATACGCTTGTTACAATATTTGGATATGCTTTTCTAACGGCTTCGTGTCCTTGAACATCAATATCTAAAAAAACTATTTTACCTAAATTTAAAGCTTCATCTATCTGCCTTTTACTCGTTCCATAAAAGTTCCCGTGAACTTCAGCCCATTCAAGAAAATATCCTTCTTCTACATCTTTTAAAAACTCTTCTTTGCTTACAAAATAATAATCAACCCCATCCTTTTCACCTTCTCTTTTTGGACGAGTAGTAGTAGAAATGCTAAAATAAGCCCTATCTTTTAATTCGCTACAAACTTCCCTTGCCAAAGAAGTTTTTCCACTTCCACTTGGACCGCTTATTACTAAAATGCTTCCTTTTACTTTCATATATTCCATTTTATCCTCCAAAATCAATCGTAATCGTTACTTTTGCTTTCGCTTTTTTAAGTTCTTCCCAATTTATGTTTAAAATGTTTCCAAGAGTTTTTTCTTCAATACTTTTTTCCGCACAATTATCTTCTTTCACTTCTTTAATTTCCTTATCTTCACCAACTTCATCAAACTCGCTTTTATCTTCTTGAATTTCATTTTCTTGTACCGATTCATCCTCATTTACATCTTCGCCAAGAGCTTGTGCAATTTCTTTTTCATCTACCTCTAATTTATCAAGTTCACTCAATTCATCTTCAAAATCATCCATATTTTCAATAGTTTCGTTCATCTCTTCCATTTTATCCTCGCTTTCTTCATTTTGATTTTCAAAATCTTTAGTTAAATCTTCAATATTATCTTCCGCTAAATCTTCAATATCACCTTCCGTTAAATTTTCAACACTATCTTCCGTTAAACCTTCAATATCTTCCTCAACATTTTGATCTTCAATATCTTCATTTTCTTGATTAACTTCTTTATCACTTTCAGAAATATCTAAATTACCTAACTCTTCATCAATTTCTTCATTCATTTCTTCATTATCAGATTCTTTTACGCTTTCTTCAATGTTTTCTTCAATATCCAAATCCAATTTCTCATCTGCCATTTCTTCATTATCAATTTCGTTTAAATCTACTGCTGTAATATCTTCATCGATTTCTTCTTTCTCTTTCATTTCCTCTTCTAAATTCTCATTAAGCTCATCTTCTTTTATTAGTTCATCTGCGTTTACTTCCACATCTTCTTCAATATCATCATCCAAACTTTCAGTATTTAACTCTTCATCATCTACAAACACATCGTCAATATCCCCTATATCAAAATCATCTGAACCCTCATCATCTATATCCAAACTATCTAAATCCTCAATATCAAAGTCATCTGAAAAATTTTCTTGAGAAGAAGAATTTAATATATTATCAAGCAAAGCAATCAAATCCGTAGGTAAAAAAGGTTTTATTAAATATTCATCAAATCCATCTTTTTTCTCTTCATTTTTTCCTAAAATCAATACAAATTTAGCATTATTAAAGGT